>JANXEK010000017.1 GCA_025058595.1 Candidatus Bathyarchaeota archaeon | reverse complement strand
CATATTCACCTACCATGAATCTTACCCATAACTCTTTAAGTCGTTCTTCTAATTCAGAAGCTTCTCTTTCTAATTCAGACATCTCTCTGAGAAGCTCATCTTTTTGACTAAACCAGATTTCGGTTATTGAGTTTAAGAAATGTTTTATGAAATCTTTATTTTTAACATTATTCTTATTTTCGATATTTCTCTCTATATAACATGAAGCTATAAATATTTTTACATCTATATCAAGATCTTCAGATAAACTTTGATTAATTTTAAGTAATATGTCATTTAATTCATCTTGTTTTTGTTTTAAATTTCTAATTTTTGATTGCAACTGAATAGCTTCAGGAGGATATCTACCTGAAGTATAATCGTAAGGTTTAATTTCAGGCATAGATTCTATCTCTAATCTTAATCTTTCAAGTTCTGTAATAACATTTATTCTAAGATCCTCTAATTTAAATCTAATTTCGAAATATTCTTCTACAATTTTTAATAGTTGAGACATATATTCTCCACGAAGAGATTGAAATACAGATTTAGACACTTCTCGACGAGAGCTGAGCTCGTCGAGTTTTCTAAGTCTGAGGACTACACCTTTTATATTTTCGCATATACCGCTAAACTTTGTTAGAAGCTCTTTCCCTCTTTCAATAGGATCCATAGGGCTGCTGTAAATTGAAGCCATACTACAATTGAGATAGACTTTTTGTGCTATTTAACTTTTATATATGTTTTATATGGTCAATGTATTTCTGTATCACAGAGGGTGGTCTGATGGATGATATTCGATCATCGATCTTAGCCGAGAGTAGTCTTCATCCCACCTATAGATAATGAGCTCTCGACGTGATATATAAATGCTTAAGTAGCTTAGAGGGCTTCTATTCTTGAAGGTGTCGTGTATATGTCTCGTAGAATGTTTAAGTTATCCGTTATATCGGATGAAGTATCCCAGGATTTAACGAGAGTTGCTGAATTCGCTAGAAGATTTGAGCTTGATGCTATAGAGATAAGGAGTGTATGGAATAAGCCCCCTCACCAGCTCTTAGATCACGTAGACGAGCTATCAAATATACTATCACGTTACGGGCTTAAAATATGTAGCATAGCCTCTCCATTCTTTAAATGCGATATAGATAATAGAGAGGAGTATTCATTCCACCTAGACGTGCTTCGTAGATGTTGTGAGCTTGCTAGGAAACTCGAGGTAGATATAATCAGAGGGTTTACATTCTGGAGGAGAGGACGGTATGAGGAATATGAACCCAGAATAATAGAGTTATTCCAAAAACCGCTTGAAATAATCGAAGATGAAGGGATATTTCTAGCTATAGAGAATGAGCCAGCAACCTTCACTACTAATGGTAGGCTCGTATCGATGATAATCGAGAAGCTAGGTTCTAAATATGTGAAAGCTGTATGGGATCCTGGAAATGATATAAACGATCCATATGGAGAGACACCGTATCCGGAAGGATATAGCTACATAAAGTCTCATATTATTCATATTCATATCAAAGATGCAAAGAAGATTAACGGTGAGGTTTTATCGGTACCTGTAGGGGAGGGTGATGTAGATTTTAGAGGGCAATTCAAAGCTTTAATGGATGATGGATATAAAGGCTACCTATCGTTAGAAACTCATTGGAGACCCGGAAAGAGGCTTACGGAAGAGCAAGTTGTTAGACCTGGAGGAGCAGCCTTCTCTGAAGCTGGTGAGGAAGCCTCTGAGATATGTATACGTAACCTTATAGAGATACTGGAGTCGTTGTAAGCGGCCTCTCCTTCTGGTAAGCTAACGCTTTATAAGTCGTACCATCTTATTCCACGTCATCATCTTTCCACTCAATAAGTTTATATTAGAATCTACGGATACATTTATAGAGAGCATCTTGATGTATAAGCCTGAAATAGGGTTAAGCTCGGTATTCTTCATCTTAAGCTTACTATCCATTTCGATCTTTCTCAGCAACGCTATTTCTTACGAATATCTTACTAGGTTTTCAGGTATACCTAGCTCTAGTAGAGCTGTTGTTCTAGATCCGTTCAATAATAGGTTTAAAGATATAGATGGATATCAATCTAGTATAGATGATATCATTAAACATTTAGAGTATGCGAACTATACGGTGGAGTATTATAGGGATGAAGAAGTCTCGTTAGATATATGGAGAAGGATATGTGCAGGGGGATATGGAGTCGTATACATCAATACTCACGGCTACATAGATCAGGATGGATATGTATATTTATACCTGGGCGAACTAGTAGATGAAGTAGATCCTCCCATAGATGTAGGTATATCTCATCTTCCTCTAGAAGAGGGGGTGGATGAAAGGTATATCGTAGTATTTCCAGAGTTTATCAGATATTATGGGAGAATGGACGAGAGATCCATTATATTTGTGGATGCATGCTTTTCAGCCTACAATCCTACGATGGCTTCAGCATTCATAGATTCGGGTGCTGGATGCTATGTGGGATGGAGCGGATCTGTAGGTGTAGCTGTAGGTGCTAGAGTGGATGCTGAGTTCTTCAGATATCTAGCTCGAGGGGATACGGTATTTACAGCGTTATCTAAATCCAGTATAGATCCTGCAACCGCTGCCCGTCTTATAGCTTACGGCGATCCATATATAGCACTCGTAGATACTGATTATAGAGGTTCGATATACATCTTGGTTCATATAGTTCTATTTTTCATGTTATCAATTTTATTCATGATATTAACTTTTAAAAAACCTAAATTTATATATAGTAGTTTATATAATATTTTAGAATGGATAATTTGGCGTAAAGGTAGAGTGCATTCCATATAATACATATTACGTAATACGTATTATGTAATATATAACTTACCCTTAATAATCCTGTAGACGATAACAGTATTACCATACAATATATTCGAGTAATCTCAGGAATATCTACTATTATCGCGGTGTCATGTATCGAGTGTTAACAAACAGTAGAGGTATACGCTGCTTTAACCTAGTACCAGATAAACTCCTAAAAATCTAAAGAGGACTATGTCTATTCAAAGGTATGCCTAATCACGGAGAACTTAACCATGAAAAATTTAGGCGTGGTGTATTCAAGCTATCCCATAGACTTAAGGTAGAATATACCAAGCTCGAGCAGACTGTTAACGAGATGAAAATCTATCTTCACGAGCTTTATGATAAATGCGAATCGGCTTTTAAACTCGGTCAACCTCTTAGAGCTAAAATGTATGCGAATGAAAGCGTTAAAGTTGAAGAATTGATAAGACAGTTGCTGCATGTTCAGTTCATTATAGAGCGAGTATTGATTAGGCTTGAGACTCTAAAGGAAATCGGTAGGATACTATCGCTATTACCCCCCATCACCGAAGCTTTGAAGTATGCTGGTACGACTATCTCGGATGTTATACCCGAGGCTTCTAAAAGGATAGATAAGATGCTATCAGATATAGAGCCTCTACTGAATTCAACTACGGGAGAAGCTGATAGAAGCGAAGTTGAGAGAATATTATATGAAGCTAAAGCAGCGGTAGAAGAGAGGGTTAAGTTAATACTTCCAGAGCCTCCTAAGGATGTATACGAACTTCTAGAGGAAGCTAAGCAAGGTTGAAGATCTAGTAACTATTCAATCTTCGATTTTAACGATCTTACCAATCAGATCTACTTCTGACGATAAGCCTAACCTCATCATAGTAGACCTTCTAGGTATACCTGTATCGCTCCATCCCCTCCTCTCGTAGTAGAGGTGAAGCATCCACCTATACCTATCCTCATCTAATGCTATACCTTTAAACGGTCCTCGAGTGGTAGGCTCCTTGAACCATCTAGCGGGAGGGTAATCGAGCATCGGGCTCCATCCACCCATCTCTCTTACCCAGAAGGCTCTTATCAACGTATATATTCGATCCGCTACTTCGAAGAAATCATCTAGGCTTAGCCTTAACCCCGTAGCGGATTCGAAGAAATCTTTATACCATCTCAACTCAAATCCAAGCTCAACCCAAGGTAGCCTACATACGGTTAGAGATTCGAATATACCTCCCCTTATCCTTTGAAGCTCTATAAGCTTACTAACCTTAGCGTTAGTATAGCCGAGCCTATCGTTCTTGACCTCCCACGATATTATCCATGCATCTTTATGATGGGCTCCTATAGGAGATGTGCCGTAAGCTAAAGCCATGCCTGGAGCTGAATGGCAATCATAACCAGATATCTCTAATCCCTTAACATGCATAGCCCACTCTTCTGAGCCTGGGATCTTCGATGAAGCTATACGAACACCGTCAGCTAGTAGATCACCCACCCCCCGTCTATTTACGATATCCTCAGCTAAGGTTAATGCGTCATCGAAAACCCCCCATTCATATTGTTCATCTATAAGCCTCTTCTCTGATGCTTCGAACGCGAAACCGATCACATTCCCTAACGATATAGTATCTACTCCAGCTTCATCTGCAAACCTAGTTAGAGCCGCCACCTTTCTTAAATCCCCTAAACCTATATTTGCTCCAAGCATAGCTACATTCTCATAATCTAACTCTGATTGGAATCCATAGCTATCCTCTACGATATTCCCGCATTTAGCGTTACAATATGGGCATCCTCTACGTCCAACCCTCATCCCCTCCATCGCATATCCTCCTATATCCTCAGCATATTCGAATACTCCTTCACGGAAGTTCATACATGGTAGAACAGCATTCTCTTGACTCCATTCGATGGTAGACATCGTTCCCTGTCTAATCCAGAAGCTGTAATTCGAGAGTTTCACTATAGTATGGTAGGATTCGCAGGCGAGCTTCTCTAGGTTTTTAAAGTTAGCTACAGGTATATCCCCCTCGCCCATGAATACCACGGCTTTAAGATTCTTAGAACCCATAACCGCTCCAATACCAGTCCTACCTCCAGCTCTACCCGATTGAGAGATAACGTTAGCGTATCTAACTAGATTCTCACCTGCAACCCCTATCGATAGCACACCTATACTCCTTCCATATTCCTCTTTAAGCTCGCTTTCAGTCTCACTCGTAGAGAGACCTCTGAGATCCTCTCGTATCTGCACCTCCACTTTACTATTATCAATCACTAGTATCGAAAGCTTCTCGGCTCTACCTTCCACGACTACCATATCGTATCCACCTCTCCTCATATATACCGCTGCTAAACCTCCTATACTGCCATCCCCATATCCATATGTTAACGGGCTTTTAGAAGCTAAAACTATCTTACCGCTGCTAGGGATGGGTAATCCTGTAAGTGGCCCTCCAGCTATGACAAGTTTATTTCCGCTTGATAAGGGATCCACCCCGACAGGTAAATGATCCCATAGAACCTTAGCTGCAAAACCTCTACCACCTATAAACATAATCTTCAATAGATCATCATATTTATCGATTATCGCTTTCCTCCTAGTTAAATCGACTTTAAGCATGTATCCTGTCCATCCGTTCATATCCAACGAAAGGGAGATTAACTCCTACCGTTCCGCTTATAAAGGTTATCCTTCGGTATATTCAGCTTCGAGGTGTCAGGTATGCGTGAACAGCGTAGAGTAGCTATAGTAGGTGTAGGTAAGATGGGTGAAGCTATAGTAGCTGGGCTGATCTCCTCAAAAAGATATACGAACGAGGATATCTTATGCTATGATATATCGCCTGAGAGAAGAGAATATATGCGTAATATGTACGGTGTAAGATGTCTTGATAAACCATCTGAAGATATGAGAGAAGCTTCCATAGTCTTTATAGCGGTTAAGCCTAGAGATATGTCTGAGGCATTATCCTCCATATCATCATACTTAGATAAAACATCTATCTTGGTATCTGTGGCAGCTGGTGTACCGTTAAGCTATCTGAGAAGGCATATACCTAGACCCATCCCTATCGTTAGAATCATGCCAAATTTAGCGTGTATGATCAGTGAAAGTATGATAGCTTACTCGACCGAATACGATATAGATTCTAAGGTCGAAAAGAATATCGTAAGTATCCTCTCGCTTCTAGGTAGGGTAGTAAAGATCGACGAACAGTACATGGATGCAGCTACAGCTTTAATCGGAAGCGGACCTGCCTACGTAGCGTTCGTAATAGAAGCTTTAGCAGATGCAGGGGTAAGGCTTGGGATACCTAAGAATCTCGCTTTAATCATGGCTGCACAGACTGTATTAGGTGCATCTAAGCTTATACTGGATAGAAATATCCATCCAGCGATGCTGAGGGATATGGTAGCTACGCCTGGTGGAACTACGGTCGAAGGTCTCCTTATATTGGAGGAGAAGGCTGTTAAATCGGCCTTCATACACGCTATATCTAGGGCAGCTACTAAAGCTTCAGAGCTTCGGATTCAAAGCTAGCTTTTAGATACCTTTATTATCTCTGTATCTATTAGTCTTCAGGATGTTATTGTGATGAGCAGGGTTAAAGTTGCCTTGATAGGTGCAGGTAGCCACGTTTTCGGTTTAAGGTTAGCTATAGATTTAATGTCTTATCCGGAGCTTAAAGGTTCTACGCTAAGTCTTATGGATATAGATAGAGGTAGGTTAGAGTTTACTACTAAGCTCGTTAAGATGGCTGCAGAGCAGAGCAAAGCTGAGGTATATATAAACTCTACGGTAGATAGACGTGAAGCGCTTAAGGATGCAGATTACGTCGTTACATCGATAAGAGCTGGGGGTATGGAGGCTACTCGTTTGGATCTTGAGATACCGGCGAAATATGGGGTAGAGCAGGGTGTCGGGGATACGATCGGCCCTGGAGGTGTATTTTATGGCTTAAGGAACGGCTTCGCTCTAATAGATATATGTAGGGATATGGAGGATCTCTGCCCAGATGCATGGCTTCTAAACTACACGAATCCGATGGCGATCCTTTGCTGGGTTATCAAGGAGTTAACCAAAGTGAAATCTGTAGGTCTATGTCATAGCGTACCTAATACAGCTCATCTACTCGCTAGCTATATAGATGCACCACTCACCGAAGCTATCTAGCAGCCGGTATAAATCATATGGCTTGGTTTATAGATTTTAGATGGCGTGGATCTGATGCATATCCTATATTGAGGGAGAAGCTTTCAGTCCCATCGATATACGATAATCCGAACCATCCGGCATACTACGATCTAGTTAGGATAGAGGTCTTCAAAGCTTTAGGGTACTATGTGAGTGAATCCAGTAATCATCTTTCAGAGTATCTCCCATATTTCAGAAAGAATCTAAAACTTATCGAAAGGTATAGAGTGTTAAGCTCATCTAGGAGATTAGAGATGCAGGAGAAGGGGAGAAAGATGCGTGATGAGAAGTTTCTAAAGATACTCGAAGATGGCGAGCAGTTACCTCTACGTAGAAGCGGGGAATATTGTGCTCAGATAATCTACGCTATGGAGACAGGTACTCCTACCAAGATCTATGGGAATGTAGAGAACACCGGGTTAATAACGAATCTACCTTATGGATGCATAGTGGAGGTCCCATGCATGGTTGACGATAGAGGAGTGCATCCATGCTACATCGGTAATATACCGCCTCAATGTGCAGCTTTAAATCGGATGAATATAAATGTACAAGAGTTAGCCGTTAGAGCTATAATCGAACGTAGTAGAGAGAGGGTTTTTCAAGCGCTATTAATGGATCCGCTTACGAATAGCTTGCTTACGATAGAGGAGATAAGGAAACTTACAGAGGAAATGTTCGAAGCTCAATCTAGGTATCTACCACGGTTAGAGTAGACTTCTATCTCGGTGGATACGATGTAGATCCTATGTCAGTCTGCTGGAGGCTGTAACAACCATACTATAGTTTTATATACGGTTTACCACCCGACTCCTAGTAGGGGATGTAGATTGCTAGATAAGGACGTTTTCAAGAATCCTCCATCAGAATTTAGAGGGATGCCATTCTGGTCTCTGAACGATCGGTTAGACCCGGCCGAGGTTAAACGTCAGATAGATCTACTAGGCGATGCTGGGTATGGCGGCGTATTCTTCCATGCAAGAGAGGGTTTAGCTATACCGTTCCTAGGTCGGGAGTGGTTTGATGCTTTCGAAGCAGCTATCGAGGAAGCCCACTCTAAAGGTATGTACGTCTGGATATACGATGAGCTTTGGTGGCCTTCAGGCTTCGCTGGTGGTATGGTTCCAGCTATAGATTCTAAGTATAGAGCTAAAGCTATCCTCATGATACCTGGGGAGAGAGCCTATAAGGGTAGCGAAGTAGTAGCTACTTTTAAGTGTAAGGTTAGGGATGCTCTACCTGTAGAATATGAACGTGTAGAGCCTGGGGAAGAATCTGGAGACTACGTATACCTTACGTTCGTTAAGTATACCGCTTCCCCTGGTGAAACATGGTTCTGCGGCTTTAGCTACGTAGATCTTCTAGATCCTAAGGTTGTAGAGAAATTTATCGAGATTGCCTACGAGCCTTATTATCGTAGATATTCGAAGTATTTCGGCGGGGTAGTACCTGGCGTATTCACAGATGAACCTAACTTCTCCGCTAGTAGACCTCCTAGGGTTCGTATACCCGCTGCTACCCCTCCTAGGGGTCCTAGGTTTCCTGTCGTCGCTCTACCGTGGACGGATAATATACCCACCGTATTCAGGGATAGATATGGCTACGATATCGTAGATAGACTTCCAGAATTATTCCTAGATATCGGAAACTATACCGAGACTAGGTACCACTTCTGGAGGCTTGTAACATTGCTATTCGTCGAATCGTTCTCCAAACAACTATACAACTGGTGTGAGAAGCATAATCTGAAATTCACAGGGCACTATCTAGCCGAGGATACCCTTCTATCGCAGATAGCTTCCATAGGTGCTGCCATGCCTCACTACGAATACCAACATACACCTGGGATAGATCATCTAGGTATGCAGATATGGAAGAGCCTCCTAACGGCTAAACAGGTAGCTAGCGTAGCTAACCAGCTAGGTAGGGATAGAATACTCTGCGAATCTTATGGGTGTCTGGGTAACTACCCTTCGTTCGCGGATAGGAAGTGGATAGGCGATTGGCTCTACTCCATGGGTGTAAACCTTCTGAACCATCACCTAGTACCATACTCTATGAGGGGGAGGAGGAAGAGGGATTACGGTCTAAACATACATTGGAGTCAGCCTTGGTGGAAGTACAATAGGGTTATAGAGGATTACTATGCTAGGCTTAGCTATATCCTATCTAGAGGTTATAGGTCTGCTAACCTGCTAGTCATCCATCCTGTAGGTGGTGCATGGTCGCTTTATAGTCCGCTGAATACGTCTAAGGTAACAGAACTAGATAGAATGCTTGAAAAGCTTCTTAGAGCACTTCTATCGATTCATATGGATTTCGATCTTGGAGACGAGATACTTATAGAGAAGTACGGTAGGATAGCTGACGGGAAACTATACGTAGGTAGGATAGGATACGAAGCTATATTGATCCCTCCATCACCATCACTCTCAAGCTCCACGGTTAAGCTTCTAGAGCGGTTCGTAGAATCAGGCGGTCTTCTAGTGGCTATATCTCCGACTCCATATATGATTGATGGAAAACCGAGTGATGCTATCGGTAGATTGATCGGTAAAGCTAAGGTTTTAGATAAAATAGATAGGGATCTACTAGAAGAATCGTTTAAAGATCTAAGGAGGATAGTAGTTGACGGAGATCCATACGGAGATGTATTGCTCCATCTAAGGGTCGATGAGGATAGCCGTATACTCTTCATAGCTAACAGTAGTAGGATTAGAGACTACGATCTAAAGATCGGTATCGAGGGAATGTACACAGTAGAATTATGGGATCCGTTCACAGGATCTACAGGGGATTATCCCGTAGAGTATGTAGAGGGGAGGACGTTGTTTAGACTTGAGTTGCCACCTATAGGATCCGCGTTATTCGTGCTTAAACCTGGATCTAGAAAATCTAACGAGACTATATGTAGACGTAGGCTTATCTCAGAGCTATCACTCGATGGTCTCTGGAAAGTTAGGAGGAGTAACCTGAATGTACTCGTCCTAGATTATTGTAGGTATAGCGTCGGAGGTGCTTGGAGCGATCTGCAGCCTCTATGTAGGGTACATGAAGCTGTAGTTCAATCTGGGTTAGGGTCCGGCTTCAGGTTAAGGTTTGAATTTCAATCCGAGATAGATTTCATCGATCGTAAAGCGTATCTAGTGATCGAGAAGGGTAGGGAGTTCAAAGTAGAGGTTAACGGTGTACCTGTAGAGGATTGGTCTGCAGGATACTGGATAGATGCAAACTTCCCGATGGCCGACATATCTAGACTACTGAGTAGAGGTCTTAATACGATCGAATTAAAGGGGGTGGTAGGCTTAGAACCTGAGCTTGAAAACATATATGTATTGGGAGATTTCGGTGTAGAAGCATCCGCTAAAGGTGCTTCGAAGATAGTCGAGGAGCCGCGTAGAGTCGAGCTAGGTGATATGACGCGTAAAGGTTATCCGTTCTATGTGGGGGAGCTAGAGTTGGAGAGGGAATTCGAACTAGATCGTGTAGAAGGATGCGAAATCCATGTTAAACTCGATGGGTTAGATGCAGCTCTCGCATCGATATACTTTAATGGCATCGAAACGGCTAAACCGATACTACCACCGTACGAGGTAGATGTAACAGATTACGTTAGGAGAGGGATCAACTCTATAAAGATAGTGTTGGTAGGCACTCTTAGGAATGCTCTAGGCCCCCTGCACCATAAGCTAGGGGATCCAGATTGGGTTAGCCCAGAGAGTTTTAGAGACCCAGCTAACTGGACGGACGAATATATGCTCAAACCATTCGGAGTGTATAGTGTTAAGCTTAGGATATATAGCTAGAGTATAGTTTCAGAGAATAGCTCGATGAAGCCGTCGAGATCCACCTCCACCGGCATCTTAATCTTAGATCCACCGCTGTACTCTACGGTGCGTCCTCTCATAGGCCCTTCTGAAAGCTCAACTTTAACCTCTACCTCTTTATATCTAGCTAGATTCGGTTTCACAGTTAAAGCTATCGTAAGCGGGTCGTGAAGTATAGGATTAACCCTACTGGTATGCTCCATCCACACCTTCATCATCTTATATACAAGCTTATGTTCAGGTTTATCGCTCGACCTGATCTTTTCGATAAGATCTCTAGGCATTATGCATTTAAGGGTTACATCTAGAGTTACTAGAGTAGGTTTAAGGTTGGATAGAATGTTGTACACGGCTTCAGGATCGCATTTAACGTTGTACTCTGCTCTATCTCCGTAAAGATATCCACCCATAGATACGAGTCTACACCTATGTAGCTTATCGGGATAAATCAGGAAAGCTAGAGCTATGTTAGTCATCGGCCCTATAGATATGATAGCTGACCCAGCTCCAGCTTCGCAAGCTATAAGCCTATAAGCATCTACATCTACGATGCTCTCCACTTCCTCCACGCAATCTTCGAGAATAGATGCTTGTCGTGGTATACTGAAAGGTTTAAACCCTAGAAGTGTATACATCGAGCCTAACGCTATAGGCTTCTTCAAACCTAGACTCGAGAAGAGCTTGGATGCAAGTTTACCTCTAGATAGAACGTCTCCATATACCGTGGTTATGGATCTAAGCTCCACTTCGCTAAGCTTCGATGCGAATAGTAGTGCTAAAGCATCGTCGATATCATCGCCTATATCCGTATCTATATGTATTGGAAGCCTGCTAGGCATACCTTCCACCCGATAGATTTAACTTTCGTACATAGTATCGATTTAATCTTGACGGCGATATAGATGCATTCCGTTAAGGATGATGTTTATAGGAAGGAGATGGAAATACTTAGGATTCTTAGCGAACATCGAGAGCCTATAGGATCCACGATTATAAGGAACGAGCTTTCCAAGAGGGGCTTCCTCTTAAGCGATAGAGCTATAAGGTATCATCTAAAGATATTGGAGGAGCGTGGGCTAGTTAGAGGAGTTGGTGTTGAGGGTAGGGTTATTACAGATAAAGGTTTAGATGAGCTTAGAAGATCGCTAGCATACGAGAGGATAGGCTCCATACTAACTAGGTATCTATCACTAGCCTATAAAGTTACGTATGATCTAGATGATGAGAGAGGGGATGTAGTTGCAAACGTTACGGTGGTAGATAAAGATTATAGGAAATACTTGGTAGAGGTATTGACGCTTCTGAAGGATAGAGATCTGCTGCTAGCGCCATATTATAAGATTTTGAACGGGGGAGAAGAGTATAGAGGTATATATGCTCCCGAAGATAAAATAATCGTTTTTACCGTATGCAGTCTTACGTTAGACGGTATACTCATACATTCAGGTATACCTTTGCTCCTTAGATACGGTGGGCTGGTACAGTTCATAGATTACCGACCGGTAAGGTTCACGGAGCTCATAGCATACGAAGGTACTACCATACCTCCGCTCGAAATCTTCGTGTATAGGAGGATGACATCTATAATACGTTACGTAAATTCTGGGTCGGGGTTAATACCTGCAAACCTTAGGGAGATCCCGATGGAAGCTTACGATGAGGTTAAAGAGATCATAGACATGCTACATAGTAAGGGTTGGAGAGGGGTGGTTGCGTTAGGTAAGCCGAATGAGCCGATCCTCGGTATACCGATCTCTATGGATAGGTTCGGTTTATCTATGGTCGGTGGGCTCGTACCTTCAGCAGCGTTGGTAGAGATAGGTTTAACTGTAGATATATTCGCACCGCATCTAATGATGCCTATAGAGGATATGGAAGCTATAGTTTAAGCTAGGAATCTAAGCCTACTATAGTCTACCGTATTCAGAGGTTTCTCGCCTGAGAAGAATCTTCTGAAATCCTCTACTACGACCCCGAATAGCATACTCCTCCTCTCATCCGATAAACCCGCTATGTGGGGTGTAAGGAATATATTATCTAGATCGTAGAGGGGGCTATCCTCTGGTAGGGGCTCCTTCTCGAATACATCGAGCGCAGCCCATGCTATCCTCCCAGTCTTCAAAGCTTCGATTAAAGCCTCCTCATCTATCAAAGCCCCTCTAGCCGTATTTATCAGTATAGCGTTAGGCTTCATAAGCTTAAACTCCCTTCTACCTATCATATGGTATGTCTCAGGTGTCGATGCAGCGTGCAAACTTACTATATCTGAGAGGGATAACAACCTATCTAGCTCCGTCTTCTCAGCTCCATACCTCTCTACCTCATCTAAACTTACATAGGGATCGTAGACCAGGATCCTAACCTCGAACGGTTTAAGAAGCTTAGCAAGCTCACGAGCTACAAAACCGAACCCTACTAAACCTACGGTTTTACCTCTAAGATCATAGGTACGTATACCCTTCTCCTCCTTATACCTCCAGTTCCTTGCACGCATAGCCTCTATATGTTGAGGTATAGCCCTCAAGCAATTCAGTATCATAGCTAGAGTGAATTCTGCGACGCCAGCACCTATAGCCGATGCAGCGTTCACTACGACTATTCCCCTCTTGAAAACCTCATCGGTAACATATGGCTTAACGCTTCCAGCAGCATGACCTATGATCTTAAGCTTATCGGCGTTAGCTAAAACCTTCTCGGTAAACCTAGGTGAACCCCAACTGGTTATACAGCCGTCAACCCCCATTATAAGCTCCGCAAACTCATCTTCTGTTAGATTCCTATCATATGGGTTGAATATGATATCCGCGAAGCGGCGGAGCTTCTCCTCATCTTCAATCCTAGAAACCTTCCTATATAGACTCACCGGTATGGTAACTAGAACTTTTACCTTCCCCTTCAAATAGATACCTCCATAGTGACTATAACCCGCTCGCTATACCCTTTATATACGCTATATCCTCCCTAGTAATATCTATAATCTTATCGAGATCTTCGTGATACTCGCTGTGGAGTGATATCGGACCCTTGAAGCCTATCTCTTTGAGTATCTCGAAAACCTTCTTCCATGGAACTAATCCCTCACCTAGCGGAACCGTATGAGCAACCCATCCTCGCTCTGTTTTAATCCATCCGAAATCCTTAACTGCAACCATAACTATCCTATCGCCAAGTATATCCATACCCATGAGCCATCCCGCAAGCCCGCCTTCCACAGTCATATGTCCAGGATCTATGTAGGCGCCTATATATTCTGGATCGAATCCTTCGAGTATGGATCCTAGTATCGCAGGCTCAGCCGTCATATACATACCCGAATGAGTATGTAGTCCAGCGGTTACGTTATACTCTCTACAAAGCTTTTCTATACCTTTAAGACTTTCACGTACCTCCTCGATCTGCCTCTTAAGGTATCTGAACCCTCTATACCTCCAGTAACCTAGCTTAATGTATCTAATTCCGAGTTCTGATGTTTTCGAGAATATCTCCTTAGCGTAGGGTTCATCGGAGGATACTATAGAGGTTGTTATCATGGGGATAGATAAACCTCTACTCTCAAATATCTTTAAAGCTTCTGGAAGCTTCCACGAAGCATCGCTAGGCTCTATATATCCTCCAGGTCTAACCGTTAGATCGATCCCTTCGAAACCCATATCGACAGCTAAATCTGCGAACCTCTCCATAGGCATGGATTGAAACATCTTAGAGAATAGGATTATCCTCATATATATACACCTTGAAACTACCTCATAGTCGAGGAGGCTATAAGCTCTACCAGCTCCATAGTCTTAACAGCATCGTCTAAGCTAGTCTCTGGCTCCATATCATTCTTTATACAATCTATGAAGTGTCTATCCTCCTGAAGAAACCCGTAGGTGATATGGAAATCCCTGGAACCTCCTACTAGATCTAGATTCCTTATAACCTCGGCTTCACCGTAGGGTTTATTATCCTTGAGAATGTATGCTATCTGCTTCTCAGGGGGGTCTAACGGTAGATCCACCATAGCCCATATGCCCTTAGAATGTATCTCGAAGTAGTGCACCCTACCTCCCGATGAGTAGTTTGAGCATAGATGACCTACACATCCGTTATCGAATACTATCAGAGCGTTGAAGCTATTCAGATAATCGACGTAGAAGCTTGACGCATAGCTAGAAACCTTTATAGGCTCACCACCGATAAACCTCAAAGCATCTACGGCGTGAATTACATCTGCGACTAGATAACTTACGGAACCCCAAGGTTGAGTCTCGCTTAAAGCATTCTTATGGAAGATAGCTAGACAATGCGTTATCTGCCCATACCCTTCGACTATGCTCTTAGCTCTCCTGAATACAGGTATAAACCTTCTATTAAACCCAACCATACCCCTACATTTATACCTCCTAGCTGTTTCAGCCATCCTCTTAGCTTCAGATGATGATATACCTGGAGGCTTCTCTATGAATACATGCAATCCTCGTTTAAGGCATTCGATAACTATAGATGTCATAGGCTCAGCATCAGCATAGAAATCGGTCGGTATAGGAGACATAACTACGTAGACAGCATCTAGAGATACGGTCTCCAACATATCTATATAGTTCCTAAACCTATACTCTATGCCATACAGATCTCCGATAGATTTAAGCCTCTCTTCGTTAAGATCGCATATAGCCTTCAACTCTACGTCAGGAAAGCTGGCGAGTGATGGGTAATGCGCCCTAGCGGCATGCCGGCCAGCACCTATAAAACCTACCCTAATCTTATCATGCATAGCTTTAACCCTCCCTATGATCAGGATATACGGCGATTTAAATAGTTAAGAGTTTGATCGAGGTAATCTATAGGATTAGGGGTTTTCGTTGTATGTTTTAACGACCGGTATACTCGTCGTCGATATAATAGCTGCGGAGCTCCCTCATATCGCCAATCAAGGTGAGCTTCTCTACGTTACAGATGGGATAACCGTAACTATCGGTGGTCACGCTGGCAACGTATCTATAGATCTTATCCAGCTCGGGGTTAGAATTGGAGATGTTTATCTAGCATCTGTAGTCGGTAGGGATGTTTTCGGAGATTTCATAGAGAGGTTTCTATCTGAGAAAGGTGTAAAGGTTAGGCTTATGAAGGTTGATGCACCTACATCGAAGAACATTATACTCGTCGTTAAAGGTGAGGATAGACGTTTCCATGTTGATATCGGTTCAAACATATTCCTAGATAGAGGATTTATCGAGGAAGCTATCGATGATATCGAACCTAGGATACTATATATCGGCGGTGCAGGTATGCTTGGAAGATTCGATGATCACCTACCATATATATTGGGTAAAGCTAGGAACATCGATGCGATAACTTTCCTAGATATAGTAGCTCCATACAGTAGGGATTGGAGTTTCTTCAGAAACGTTATAGGATATTCCGATATATTCCATTGCAACAGTTTAGAAGCGTATAGAATTACAGGTGAAGAAGATGTTTTTGGTTCTTTGAAGCTTCTAAGGAGGCTTGGATGTAAGCTTCCGGTGATAACTATGGGGGATAAAGGGTTGGTAGCATCTTTTAAGGATAAGCTTATGTGTATCCCAGCTTTCAAAGTAGATGTTATCGACCCTACAGGAGCTGGTGATGCTTTCTGTGCAGGTTTAATATTCAAGTTTACTGAGAAGCTAGGTGCTATAGATGATTATATGGTTGAAGAGATAGCTGATTGGCTAATATTCGGCTCTGCTTCAGGAGCTGCATGCTGTACGGCTAAAGGTACTACTACGAACGTTAGGAGGAAGGTGGTCGATGCTATCTTGAACGCTCAGCTAGATGATTTGATGAGGAATATTCAGGTTAAGGATATTTGAGGTATGGGGATGGTGGCTTCGATCTAGTGGTCTATTATTTCTGCGATCCGCCTTATACATGGATCTGTGAATATATCATATTCATCTCTACTGGTACTCGAGAATTCCGAGATAATGGCCCCCTCCTCCCCAGCTTGAAACCAGTGGGAGGTATTCGGAGGTATCGTATATTGATCTCCAGGTTTAAGTATTATTTCATGTCTAACTGTAAAGAATCGTTCCTTATCCTTCGGTATCCTACAGGAAGGGGTGAGAGTAGGTTCTCCAGGTACATATAGGTAGACGATACCCCATCTACATCTAAAAGTCTCTTGCTTACCAGGATCATCCCCGATTGGTGGATGCCTATGCTCAGGGCATATCTGCCATGGGAAGAGTATAAGCTCCTTAGCGCAATACCTATCGGTGTTAACATAGACGAGGAGCTGTAATCCTATCTCGTAAAGTCTACCAAGACCGAAATCTGTAATCTCTATCCTCTCCTTCTCATCCTCCTTAATGGCGATACATGCTCTCTTAAAATATTCTAAAGCTTTCCAGACGGCTAACTCGTATTCTTTCTTCGTTAAAACCATAATTCTCCCCTAGAATCTATATGACGATGTAGGGTAATATAAGTTAATCTATGGTAAGATATGATATCGAATAGGCTTTATGCATAGTATCTAGATCTAGTAGGATTGATACATCCTTTTAACTACGATATCATGCTTCTAATGTATTTTATTCCATCTCTAACTTCTTTATCGATATCTTCGAATGTAACTAGTTTATGCTTAACATATCTAGGTGAACATATCTCATATGATATGTATCTATCGTAGCCTATATCTTTGAGCGTTTTTATGAACGGTTTAGCTATTCTACCGAAGAATCCTGTACCTAACGGTACCCTTTCAAGCCTTCTAGCTTTTATCGCCGATCCTCCCCCACCTTGTATCCATATGAATTTACCGCTCCTTTCGATTGAATCCCCTATATGTATATGTATGAGGATATCCCTAACCCTGTGATAGATCTTCCGTAGCCTATCTTCGATATCATCTGAGGATGGATCTACATCTCCAGTCCATACCAGTAGCTCTGGATCTATACATGCTTTAAGATTGGGTGATCCAACCTCCTCCAGCATAGATAGTACATCATCGTAGGATTCTATTATAGGTGGATGATTCTGTAGAGCTAAGATCACCCCATACTCCTCTGCGAACCTAGACGACTCTTTCAATCCATCTCTACATAGCTCCCATTGCTTCCAGTATGGTATGCTAGGATCGGTATCTCTCATACCAGCTGCGAATACTCTCACAGCTCTTACGCCTAGATCAGATGCAAGCTTGATAACTTCTTTAACGTAGAGTATGTTAAGCTCTCTCTTAAATTCATCTGGTCCTGAAAAATCGCTATAGGATGCTAGGATCGGTATCTCTACACCGTGGGACGAGGCTACCTCCGTTATCCTACGCCTATCGTTGGAATTCAGATCGATAGGAGATGCATGGGGCCTCTTAGCCATAAGCTCGACCCCATCATACCCGTAATCGGCGATCCTAACGATAGCCTCCTCGATACTTAAAGGCTTACCTATATAGAAGAATCCTGAGTAGCTTACGGAGTGGAGAGCAGCCTTCATACCTACGTTAAACTTTCGATTTTCAACTTATTAAAGATAGTTAACCTATTACTCCCAGTTTCTTCAATACATCTACTACGTATCTCTCCGCTTCATCCACGATCCTCTCGAAGATCCTCCCTCCCTCCTCCCTAGATGCTTTGCTAGGCTCACCCCATACACCTGTAGGGGTTAACTCATCTATCGGCATATAGTCTAGGAAATCTCTCGTAGCTTCAGGTTTAAAATCCCCTGTCAATTCCCCGACTAGATCCTGTTTCAAGTATAGCATTAGGGAAGTTTCATGGAATCCTGCATGTATATCCTCAGTATACCTAGATCCGAAGTACATACCACCTAGATCTACGAGGATCGTTAGAGGTTTCCTACCAAACCTATAGTTGATCTCTCTAACCACACTTTTAAGATTATAGTTTCCTCCATGCCCGTTAACGATTATCAAAGCCTTAAATCCGTGAAACCTAAGTGAGAGAGCTATATCTCTCAGTAAAGAGTATAGTGTAGAAGGTTTAACCCATATCGTAGATTCATAGCTACTATGCTCGATAGAACAGCTATAAGGTATAGGCGGTAGTAGTAATGCTCCTATTTTCTCAGCTAAAGCTCTACTAACCTCCCAGGCGATAATAGTATCTGTAGATACAGGTAGATGCGATCCATGCTGCTCCATAGATCCTATAGGCTGTACGGCTATAGTAGGCTTAATCCTAGATATATCGGGTTCACGGCTTTCGTATGAGAGCATAAGGTATTTTTCTATCCCTTTGAAGGTAATAAGATTAATTCAAATCAAACCTAAGCTCTAACATAAATGTAACGGGAACTATCTAGAGTTTAATAGCTTAGCTTCTTATGATCCTTCAGCGTCTCCACGTGTTGATATAAACCCAGGTCCGAGGCTTACGTATACATCCATAGAAGATATTATATGGAGCAACTGGAGAGGTGAAGGATATGTTTAGATGTCGATGGTACTTTCTTTATGTATAATAGTTTTATATGGTATCTTAAACTTCGATATCGTGGTATATGGACATATACAGTAGGGTTATGTGCACCCTAGGCGGAGGTATACCTGATCGTCTACCTATGCTGATATACTCGAATCATCTTCCTAGGGGTAGGTTTGAGCGTGAAGTTAGAAATATGGGTTTAGGTTTGGATGTTAGGTGTAACGTCTATAAGGCTTACATGCCGAACGTCAGGGTTGAGGAGAAAAGGGTTAGGGATCACGTCTACACCGTCTATCATACGCCTAGAGGCCGTCTCTCTACGGTTACTAGGGTTGGATTAAGGTTTCAGCTTCCAGATGGGAGCTGGGTTGTCGAACATCCTGTTAAAGGTGTAGAGGATATCGAAGCTTTAAGGTATATGATTAGGGATACAGTCTATGAGCCTAATTACGATGAATATCTACAGCTTAGGGAGGATTTAGAGGGTGATGGGGTTGTCACAGTGGGAGCTGACTATACGCCTTTAATGAAGCTTATCGTCAGGTATATGGGTTTCAGGAACTTTGCTTTAATACTCATGAAAAGACCTGATGTTATCGATGATTTGGTAAATGAGATCGATGAGAAGTATAAGGAGATGTATAGGGTTATAGCTGATTCTCCTGCCGAGATAGTTAGGATAGGCGATAATATTGACGGTAGGCTTGTATCTCCTAGACTCTTCGAGAAGTATTGTCTACCATACTATAATAGTTATGCTGAGATCCTTAAAGCTAGAGGTAAGAAGGTTATATCCCATATGGATGGGAGGCTTAAAACCCTTAAAGACCTTATAGCTAGGACGAAGCTCGATGCTATCGAAGCCTTCACACCTCCACCAGGCGGGGATCTACCGGTAAGCGAAGCTAAGGAAGCATGGAAGGGTAAAGTTATATGGATGAATTTCCCAGAGGCAGTCTTCCTAAGAAGCCCGGAAGATATAGAAGCCTACACGTTAAAGCTACTCAGAGAGATAGCTCCAGGGATAGGCTTCATGCTAAGTATAACCGAAGATATACATCCAGATCATCTAAAGAAAGGGTTGAAGATGCTGGTAGAGACTGTATATAGATATGGGGAGATACCGGTTAAAATACCTAGTTAGAACAGCTTCTTTAGAGTTTAAAAACTGTTAAATTCTCGTCATAATCGATAGGGGGTATAGGTGGTATCGATGCTCGATGTACAAGGTATACTATCGAGGAAGCCGTTCTCCGTCGTAGCTCATAGAGGTGCAAGCGGGTACGAGCCTGAGAATACTCTTAGAGCCTTCAGAAGAGCTATAGATATGGGGGCGGATATGATCGAAGCTGATGTAAGGCTTTCGAAGGATGGTATACCCGTAGTGATACATGATGAGAGCCTCGATAGAACTATAGGTGTACACGGCTTTGTTAGAGATTATACCGTCGATGAGCTTAGAGGGCTCGATACAGGTTTAGGTGAGAAGATTCCCCTACTCTCTGAAACCCTAGAGTTGGTTAGGGATAGGATTGGCTTCATACTAGAGGTTAAAGAGGTTGAAGCCTCCCTCCCCTCCCTAGAGATGGTTGAGGAGATGGGTATGATGAAACAGGTTCTCTTCGCTTCATTTCATGTAGATGTTTTAAAGACGATAACAAGTTCTAGTAGGAAGGCATACCTATGCTTGATATACTCTAAACCTGGGGGGCAGCTATTAGAAGCTAGAGGTTTAGGTTGTATAGCTGTAGCTCCACACTATAGGCTTCTATCCGAGAAATCTGTAGGTTTAGCTCATAGATTAGGGCTTAAGATTAATGCATGGACTATAGATGACGTGGAAACGGCTAGTAGGATCGCAGAAATAGGTGTAGATGCTATAACGACGAATAAACCAGATATCATCCTATCTCTCAGAGAATTATACATATCGAGGTAGATTCTACTAGAATATTTCGCAGGTAGCCCGTACCCCTGTATAGGGGTTTAGTGTATGAACGGTGGTCGATTTCTAGGATGGTATGTAATCTGTATGTCTATGATTGATCTTTCTGTATAAGGAATTTCCTGAAGAACTGTATAGACTTTCTTCCAGACCAGCTATGCTCCCCTGGGAACACCTCTATCCATAGGTTCTCCGGATGACCGCTTACTTCGTACGCCCTCCTGATAGTCTCATGAGCTTTCAACGCTGAATGTATCCAGAAGCATGTATCTGACGCTCCGCTCTCTACGAGTAGAGGTTTGGGTGCTACCGCGGCTATAACGTCAGGTACATCTGCATACCTATAGAGATATGGTACTATCTGCGATCCACAGAAGTTTGGTCTAGATATAGCGTAGTGTTCAGTCGTCGTAGCGTAGCATATGATGTCTGCGGCTTTTATCCTATCATCAAGTAGAGCTAGATATGTGGTCATAGTTCCCCCGAAGGATAAACCCATACATCCTATCCTGTCAGGATCAACCTCCCTCCTAGTTAGCAGGAAATCTATAACCCTCATACCGTCGAATATGTTAGAGCCTAATAGGGTTCTACCTAGTATCAAGTGTTGTAGGAAGTGTACGTTACAGATATCCCTACCCGGATATGGGTTACGATAAGCTATACGTTCACCGAAGCTCCTCCAATCCGGAGCCACCGTTACGAACCCTGCTATAGCCATCTGCTCACCATAATTATAGTTGTGCATAGCTATATTCGCCTTCCTATTTGGATCGTCGAAATGTACCCCCGCTACTGGATCCTTACCATAAGGTCCATGCCCATGAGCGCAGAGTATAGCAGGCTTCCTACCGCTACCTTTAGGTATCAGTAAATATAGCGGTATATAGCAGTCCTCCTCAGATTGGATCAGCCATTTCTCTCTAACATAATCCTCTTTCTCCTCCGAAGATAGTAGCTGAGGATTTAGAGGTGCTGGTTCAGGGAATTCTCCTAGAAGCTCTAGTATCTTAGCTTTAAGCTTCGCTTTCCACCTCTCAAACTCTTCTCTAGTATTAGCTTGGAAGGACATAGAAGGCTTAACCTTTCTGTAAAGCTTCAAGATGAAGTTATCTGTAATTTGAGGGGCATCCACTATATCCACCATAAACTCTACACCTCCGATAGTTAGTTCTACCTGAATAAACGCCCCATATAAGAATTGCCAGGCTACGTAGATAGATGAACGTAAGCTACTCTTCTACCCCTAGATCTTCAGCCACTTCTTGACGATACCTATATACTCTACATAATTGTGGAAGGAGATATCAGCCGATACGGCATGATCCGTACTTACTATATATCCCCCCTCCTCTGTAAGCGTTATCTTCCTCTCAACCTCTCTCCTAAGGGCTGATCCGCCTACTGCTATGACACGCTTATCTATATTACCTATCATCAGTAGCTTCTCCCCATATCTCTCCCTAAGCTTGACGGCATCCATACCCGCGGCGGCTTCAAGCGGATATAGGCAGTTTACACCCCCCTCTACTAATAGATCGTTTAAAACCTCGTGATTACCATCCGTATCGACCATGATTATATCGATACCCTTACCCCTAAGGAATCCTGTAAGCTTCTTATAACATGGAAGCATGAACTCCTCGAAGAGTTTAGGCGATATATGTGGACCCCTATTATAACACATATCCTCCCATATGCTTACATAATCTAGCTTAACATTCTCGACTATATCCCTACTGGCTTCTATGAGGAAATCCACCCAGAAATTCATGATATCGTGAACCAACCCAGGATCCCTATAGAAAGATACGAGGAGTCTCTCTAAACCCATGAAGTATCTAGCTTGACCGAAGAATCCAGGCATAGATAAACCTACAACTCTATCCGTACTCCTATAGTACTCTATGAGCTCAAGGCTCCACGCCTTAGGATACCTCCTCATATCTCTAGGGTTAAACCTCTCCCTGATCTTAACCCAATCAGACCGGCTTTTAACAGGGAAATCTATGAACGTAGGCATAGAAGTAGATGTCTTGAGTACCCTCATAACTATACCCATATCGTTAACTTCAACCCTATACCTATCATCTTCCTCAATAGTCCTGGATATGAACCTCGGTATAGGTCCATAATCCATAGGAAACATCTCACGCTTATCGAAACCAAAATAATCGTATACATCAACCCCAGCCGGGAGCCCCTCACCCCTCCACCTATTTAGAGTCTCAACCCAGAAACCTAGAAACTCGTAGAATGGAGGTCTATCTACATCCTTAAACCTCATGTATCTATCAAAACGTTCCCTAAAACTTAGGGGAGCCAACCTTTCATACCACCCCGATTAACATAGCATCCTACTAAACTATTTATATCTACCGGCTTTCCCCGCTTAATCTAAACCTTCTAGATTAAAGTTTAGCTGTAAAACCTCTACCATAGACATTGTTTAGTACTAGATGAAAGGAAAGATTGATATCATACAGATAGTATTTCTGAAATCCGCTTGAGGAGGGTTCGATCTTGGAGAAGGTATGGCATTCGATGAGCGAGGAAGAGGTGCTCGATGCTCTTAAAACTTCGCGTAACGGGCTTAGCAGCGAGGAAGCTAAGAGGAGGCTATCGGAGCACGGACCGAATAAGCTCATCACTAAGGGTGGTGTAAACCCTCTGAAGATACTACTCAATCAGTTTAAGGATATCTTCGTTTTGATGCTTATCGCAGCGGTAGTAATATCTATAGCTATAGCTTTCGCTAAGCCAGAGCCTCCGACGATAGAAGATTACGCTGATGCTCTAACGATAGGAGCTATAGTCGTATTGAACGCCGTAATAGGTTTCATCCAAGAGTATCGTTCTGAGAAAGCTATCGAAGCTATGCGTAAGCTAACCGCGCCGAAGGCTTCGGTAATTAGGGATGGGAGAAGTATGGTTATACCGGCTGAAGATGTTGTCCCCGGAGATATACTGCTACTCGAAACTGGGGATCGTGTAGCCGCCGATGCACGTATATTAGAGGCTATAGAGTTGAGGACAGATGAAGCTATCCTAACCGGTGAATCTACACCTGTCGAGAAGCATACCTATATACTCCCTGTGAATACACCTACAAGCGATAGACGGAATATGGTGTTTATGGCGACACACGTCATCCACGGTCGTGGAAAAGCTGTAGTTACATCCACAGGTATGAGGACAGAGTTTGGGAAGATAGCTAAGCTCGTACAGGAGGTAGAGGAAGAGGAGACCCCGCTTAAAGTTAAACTTGGTAGATTCGCTAAGAAGCTTAGCATAATAGTCGTCTCGATATGTGCTCTGGTTTTCATCCTCGAATCTATACAGATCTATGCTCATGGACATATGGGGATCAAGGACTTGATCGATACATTCTTCACAGCCGTAGCGTTAGCCGTTGCAGCCGTACCTGAAGGCTTAGTTGCCGTCGTAACGATTACGCTAGCTTTAGGTGCGAGGGAGCTTGCCAAACGTAACGCGATAATCAGAAGGCTAGCCTCAACCGAAACTCTGGGATCTGTAACTGTTATATGCTCTGATAAGACTGGTACGTTGACTAAAGGCGAGATGACCGTACGGAAAATCTATGTCGGCGAAAGGATCATCGAGGTTACGGGGGTTGGCTATGAGTCGAAAGGCGAGTTTCTATATAGAGGGGGGGTGATCGATGTTAAGAACGATGTAGATCTATCGATCCTACTAACCGGTGCAGCTTTATGTACGAACGCTCAGTATGATGGTAGGAATGTAATAGGAGATTCGACCGAGGGTGCGTTGATCGTCGCAGCAGCTAAAGCCAATTTATGGAAGGATAGATTAGAGAAGATCTATCCGCGCATCTACGAAATCCCGTTTACCTCTGAGAGGAAGAGGATGATGACGATCCATAAATCTATCGATGGGAAATTGTTAGCGTTTATGAAGGGTGCTCCGGAGGTAGTCTTACAGCGTTGCGCCTATATCCTGAGGGACGGCAAACCTAGAAGGCTTAGCGAGGAAGATAGAAGGAGGATTCTTTCGATCAACGAGCAGATGGCTAGCGATGCTCTGAGAGTTCTAGGTTTAGCGTATAGGGAGGTAGCCAATACCGAGGTGGATTTAGATGAAGAGGCTGCGAAGAATGTAGAGAAGGATCTAATCTTCGTAGGATTGCTTGGAATGATAGATCCGCCTAGGGAGGAAGCGAAGGTAGCTAATCAGCTATGTAGGAAGGCTGGGATAAAGACTGTGATGATAACCGGTGATCATAAGCTGACCGCTGTAGCTATAGCTAAGGAGATAGGTATCATGGAGGATGGCGATATAGCGTTAACAGGTGAAGAGCTCGATAGGATGAGCGATGAGGAGTTCGAGGATACGGTCGAGAAGGTTAAGGTTTATGCTCGCGTCTCACCTGAGCATAAGCTTCGTATAGTTAAGGCTTTGAAGAAAAAGGGGCATATAGTAGCTATGACCGGTGATGGGGTTAACGATGCACCTGCGCTTAAACAAGCCGATATAGGTATAGCTATGGGTATAACCGGTACGGATGTTACTAAAGAGGCTGCCGATATGATTCTAGCAGATGATAATTTCGCTACGATAGTTAAAGCCGTAGAGTATGGAAGGATAATATACGATAATATAAGGAAGTTCGTCTTCTACCTCCTAAGATGCAATTTCAGCGAACTATTTATCGTAGGAACATTCGCTCTACTAGGCTTAGAGATCCCGTTAACGGCTGGCATGATTCTATGGATAAACCTCGTAACAGACGGTGCCCCAGCTCTAGCTTTAAGTAAGGATCCACCGGTAGAGGATGTTATGTCGAGGCCTCCTAGGAATCCGGAGGAAGGAGTACTGCAAGGTAAAGCTGCATCTATACTTGCTACGATGTGCACACAGTTTATCGGAACGGCTATCCTATTCTATGTAGCCCACTATCTATGGGGTAGATCTATAGAGGAGGCGAGAACCCTAGCTTTCATGCAGATAACACTTCAGGAGCTTATCCTCGTGTGGAATTGCCGTTCCGATACTAAGAATGCATTTAAAGTTGGCTTCACGAACAATAGATATCTACTAGTAGCCGTTCTATCCTCAGCGTTTCTAACGGCGTTAGTTCCATATTCAGGGCAACTATTCGGTATACAGTTATTCGGAACGGTACCGCCCGATTTGCAGGACTGGCTTCTAGTAATACCGATATCATTTACAGGCTTTCTCGTGATGCCGGAGATATTCTACAATAGGAAGATACTTAGATGGAGGTGAGGTACCCCTCACATTACATATCGTATGAGATGTCATCCCACGATGGTTAGATCATGATGTATGGATCGTAGTATTCTACATCGATATCTTCTATTAGGCGATCTGTACGTCTATCTAAAGACTAGTTTAAATCATCGGTTAACCCATCTATCTATGAGGGAAACCTAGGATGGACGGGCGTATTCTAGCTACGGCTTTAGCTACCCTTCGTAGCTATGCCCTCTGCGATTCCTGTCTAGGTAGACAGTACGCTACGCTAGGTTATAGGCTTACTAATAGGGAGAGAGGACGATCTATAAAGATCGCCTTGCTGATGGAAGCCGAAGCTTCTGAGGATATAGAGGTTATACGGATACTATCGTCTAAGGGTATGCTTCCGGAAGCTTCAGCTACACTACAGAGGAGGGGTGTGAACCCTCCTGAACCGCAAGCATGCTTCGTATGCGGAGGGGTCTCTGATAAACTTCAAAATATAGCTTCTAGGATTGTAGATATGGTTTCCGGCTATGAGTTTAATTCGTTCGTAGTAGGGATAGTCGTGCCAGGCTGGGTTTCTGAACGTGAGGATATTGTTAGATCGATCTCTAGTTCGACATATTGCGAGGGCTTAAAATCTGAGTTTAGTCGTGAGCTGGGTAAGCTGCTATCTTCTATGCTTGGAGTAGTGTTCGATCCATACAGACCGGATATGAATGTAATCGTCGATCCGTTCTCGGTATCGATCGATATATCTCCTACACCGTTGTATCTAGCTGGGAGGTTTAGGAAGCTTAAGCCTGGGTTACCTATCAGATCTAGGATATGCAGGGTTTGTATGGGTGGAGGATGTGCTCTCTGCGGAGGATTGGGTGTTAAGGAGACTTCTGTAGAATACATCTTTAGGAAGGTATCGGTCGAGCTCTATAGGTGTGAATCGGTTAAGTTGCATGTACCTTTAGATGATGGTAGAGATAGAGTGGTTCTAGGATTGGGTAGAAGATTTGTATTGGAGGTTCGTAAACCTAGACGGCGGTCCATAGATCTCGATCTCTTCAAGGAGAGGTTGGATTCTTCGTTCGAAGGTTTGATCGATGTAAACGGCCTATCCTATGTGGATAGAGGGTTTATACGTAGGATGAAAACTTCTTTCGAATCTGAAGGCTATATCCTCTTACTCAAACCCGTAGAGTCGATGGATATATCTGAAGCGGCAGAGCGTCTTAAATATCTAGAAGGGTTGAGGGTAAAGCAGAGGTATCCTGGGTTTAAAGCTAGGTTAAAGGTTATATCCGATGTATCCGTCAAGTTTAGGGAGGATGGATTATTCGAGCTTAGGTTCATCTCTTCAGAACCTCTCCATACGAAAAGCTTTATAGAGGGCGGGAGGGATACAAAACCTACCGTTATGGAGGTTACAGGGATCGCTTGGCTACTCGTAGATACTCTAATCTATGTAGGTGGTGTAGGTTATGCCTAACTCTAAAGGGTATAAATCTAAGACTAGGAAGGTTTTAAGGAAGCGTGTGGATGAAAGGTGTCTTAGTTTAAAGGTTACACCGTTATTACATAGATATAGACCTGGAGATAGGGTTGTGATAGATATAGATCCATCGGTACATAAAGGTATGCCTCATCGTAGATATCAAGGTAAAGTCGCGGTAGTATCCGGTATGAGGGGTAGGGCATATATACTTGAGGTTAAGGTTGGAGGTAAGGTGAAGCAGGTTATAACTAGACCAGAGCATATACATCCCTGGATTCGATCGGTTGAATCTTAAAACTTAAAATATAGCGTGCTACTTATTCTTTGAGGGTAATCTGCTTTGTCTAGTAAGATCACTAAGGAATATCCTGTATCAATACCGGAGGTTCTTAAAATATTCTCCGATCTAGGTGAGGATACGCTTACACCTATACAGCAAAGGGTTCTAGATTATGTTTCGAGGTTCTCTAAAGTAGACCCAGATGATGCATCTAAACTTATCTCTATACTAACCTCAGATTTCGGTGTAGAACACGAGTTAGCCGTACAATTAGTGGATATAATGCCTCAAAGCGTAGAAGAGATTAGATCCATACTTAGAACTGGTAGATGGCGTCTTGTATCTACAGATGTATTCGTAAAGATACTAGAGGTTTTAGATAGCTTCAGACAGTCTAAGTAGAGTGTAATCTAATTATTTTAGGAACGGGGGTTAAGAAGCATACATGTTTCTCGATAGGAGGCAGAAGATATACGAAGATTATGGATACATCCTTGATTATCCCGTTCATAGACGTATAGCTAGAAAGCCTGTTCTAGGTGAGGTAGCTCAGCTAATCGGTGAGAGATTCTTTCTACTTCTAGAAGCGGTTGTTAGACCCGGTGTATCGTTGGATGTCGGTGAAAGAGTTTTCATAGGTAGGGATAGCCGAGATAAGATACTATACGTATTGGGGTTGATAGAATATGTAGATCTCACGGATGTCGCTAAATCCGAGCTTGAAACGATAGTTGAGAGTATAGTGAGGATGAACGAGAAAAGGTTCGTAGCATTCTTCAATTCATCCACTCCGGTCTCGCCTAGGATGCATGCCCTTGAACTCATACCAGGCATAGGTAAGAAATACATGTGGATTATACTTAGGGAGAGGGAGAATAGCGCTTTCAAATCGTTTAGCGATATACAGCAAAGAACGGGAATACCGGATCCAGCTAAACTCATAGCTAAACGTATAGTGGAAGAGATAAGCGACTCAGAGGTTAAATACAGGTTGTTCACCGTTAAAATAGCTAGATATGGTGTAGAGTAGGTTTAAAGCATCATTCTCCTATATCCATGGACATGAGGTAGCCATCATCCCCGCTATAATAGCCCCTCAGTATAGAGTCTATTTCGAACCCGACTTTAGAATATAGCTTGATAGCCGCTACGTTATCAACCTTTACCTCTAACAGCACCCTATGTACACCTAACTTCTTCATATCCTCTATAGCTTCTCTGAGAAGAACCTCACCTAACCCTATCCCTCTATAGTCTGGATGAATAGCTATAGATACTATATGAGCTATAGATCCTAGGTAGACGTAGGATAGATAACCTATAACCCCATCGCTACACTCTAAGATTAAAGTTCGTTCCCACTCGAGTAAGTACCGTAGGAGATTTCTAGGGTAGGATTCATCTCCGAAGGAAAGTCTTTCTATCTCTTCGATAAAATCTAGATCGTTTACATCTCCTCGTCTAACCCTAAATCCTCTAAATTCTTCCATACTGGCTAGATCATGTATGGCTATGCGGAAAATTTTAAGATTTTTCTACGTAGAAAGTTAATCTAGGCTGGTAGAGATGGCCTCGATGGGAAATAATAAACGTAATAGGGTTATCGCTACGGTTCTCTGTGGAGGTCCAGGGAGTAGGCTTAGACCCCTTACATACTACTTCCAGAAGTCTATGATTCCCATCGGATCTAAACAGAAACCCCTTCTAGAGTATATAGTTCTACTTTTAAAGAAGCATGGAATAAGGGATATAATCCTACTAGCCGGGTATAAGCATGAACAGATCGAAAATTATTTCGGGGATGGATCGAGGTTCGGCGTGAATATAAGGTATTCTCTCGATAGATCTGGGTGTAGCGGTACCGGCTGGGCTTTACTCAACGCTTACGAATCAGGCCTATTAGGAGGATGCAGCGATATATTAGTATACTATGGAGATATATTATCGGATATAGATCTATCAGATTTGATAAACACCCATATAAGATTTAGTGCCTACGCGACTATAGCCGTAGCTAGGGGATATAGGGTACCTGTAGGAGTCGTATATGTGGAGGGGAATAAGGTTCTAAGAATGGAGGAGAAGCCTATTCTCAACCTACCGGTATCGATAGGAGTCTTGGTTATTAAAGTGGAAGCTCTCGAGCATTTGAAGATGCTATCCGAAGAGTATATGGATGATGAGATAGATATAATGAGCCATCTAATCCCTACTCTCATATCGATGAATATGCCCGTATACGCTTATATAACCGATAGATTCTGGTATGATGTAGGTTCTACCGAAAGATACGAGAAACTAGATGCTAAGCTAGTAGATGAGCTTTTTGGCCGCCTTCTCGGATGAAGATATCTCACGGTGCATTCTAGATAGATACCCTAGCCAGATAGATCCCTAGTTAGATTTCGTAATAATGAAGTAAGATTTTTAACCTAAAATATCCGATCAAATAGGAGGTGATCCAGGGAGGGTGTATGGGTTGAGTAAGGATCAGGCTATAGGTGCTATACTCCTAATCGGGTGTATAGTCGGTATACTAGTTTACGGCTGGCTTGTGTTCGCTTCTCAATGGGCTTTCTTAACTCTACAGATAACAGGATTCATAGCTGTCGCAGGGGTCTTAGCGATATTAGCATGGATCGGCTATACTCTCGCTACGACCCCTCCGCCTAAACCTATAGAGGACATAGAGAAGGAGATCGAAGAAGAATTAAAGAAACTGGAGAAGGGAACCGAATCTAAGCAGGGTACATCTGAGAATTAGGGGTTATAGGCTTTCTCAGTCCTCGCTTTACGTCCTGAGAATATAACGATAGCAGTCGATGTTAGGGTTAAAGCCATACAGAAGATCTTAGATGTATCTATGATTTGTTCAAATATTATCGAAGCCATTATCGAGGCGCCTATCGGCTCGCAGAGAACTATAGATGTCGCTACGCTGGTCTTCCTATATCTCAATAAATAGTTTATCAGGGTATGCCCTCCGATCGTAGGGATGATCGCTAGGAGTAGGAAGTAGATGTACGTCGTCAGAGGGTATGAATATAGGTTTGATCCTATGGAGATGCTGTATGCCAGCAACGTCATGGATGAGGTATTGTATACGTAACCGGTGTAGGATACTAAGCTCATCCTTCTCCTAACTATCCTACCTAGGGTAAAGTATACTGCTTCAGCTATAGCACCTAGGAAGGCTAAGATTACCCCGTATGGGTTATACTCACCTAACACCCAAGGTTGCATAAACATTACTACACCGGTGAAGCCTAGGATAAGCCCGGTTATCTGAACTATAGTAGGTTTCTCGCCTAGCAGTATATCCGCGATAACTGTCATCAACGGGTACGTATCCACTACGGTCGTACTCACAGAAATAGGTACGAAGAAAAGGGATTTCATCCATAATAGTAGGTGTAAAGCTAGGAAGAAGCCTGAAGCTATAGATAGCATCACATCGCGTCTACAGATACTCTGACCTCGTTTTTTCCCGCTATAAACCAGCTTATAAGCTAGTGTGAGTAGCCCTGCTATGAATGTCCTCCAGAAAGCGCATGCCTCAGCCTCCGCGTTCGATAGGAGAACTAGTATCGACGAAGAGGATACGGAGACAACTATGGTTATCCATATCATAGCTTCTACGATACCACTCTCCCTTCGAGTGTATCTAGCCGCTATATGCATAGCTCGTCCACTCCAAATCTATGAAGAGCTAGGAAGGATATCCTGGGATCTCATAGTTTACCCTTACTCTGGGCTAGGTCGAACGTAAATCTTTATAGCAGGTATAACATCTAGACGATACATGGTTACGTGCGAGGATATTCGACGCCGCACATACAGCTCCATCCGGGTCCAGCCGTCAGCCATGGCTATTCATATTGGTTAAAGATCCTGAGATTAAACGTAAGTTTGCCGAATATTGTAGTGACGTATGCTCTTAGCGGCTGCTCCAGTAGTAGTTCGCTCGATAGCTACGATATACTTGATACTAGCGGCTAGAGCTGAGGGTATGAGTTCATGCCGGATATGTGAGTTCGATAATATGCGTATAAAAGCTTCTATGGATTCTTGAAGATGTAAACGTAGTAGCAGTGGATCCTTTAGGCTATCCTAGGGTGAGATGTTCAGGGATGTATCTATAGAGAGTCGTAAACCGCTCAAAGATATAGTTGGAGCTAGATAGATTCGATCGACCTAGATAAACTAGATACGCTTAACTACCAGACATGAGCCTAGTGCATCTATCTCTACAGATGTAAACTTCTCTATATACGCTAAACTTCTAGATCTTACATCCTTTAGATCTATGGTTCCACCGTTTATAGTTACGAAGGCTACATCTTTAGCTACGAGCTTCCTTTCATCTCGATCTTCGATGTAAGCTTTAAGTAGGCACAACCCCCTCTGAAGAATTTAGCGGTTCTCGAAGAATATAAACCATTTCTATTTTTAGAAGTTTATCATATGGCTTACCTCGATCTACGGATGTGGATTCTCAACGCTATAGATATGAGAAGACATATAAATATTATAGTCGATAAGGCTATCATAAATAGCTTAGGATGGGTAGAATATATGTATCCTACAGTAGCTGGTGTCGCTAAATTTATCATAGATGATAGGGTAGTCGTAACGGATAGAACCTTAGCTCTGTACCTATTATCGACGGATTCCACCTCGTTTGTTAGGAAGGTTCTCGATACAGAATAGCCTACAGCTGAGTATAAGCCTAGAAGTATACCTGCAGTTACAACCCCATATA
>JANXEK010000016.1 GCA_025058595.1 Candidatus Bathyarchaeota archaeon | reverse complement strand
ATCTATACGGAGACTATCTAGACGTTATATCGATTAAACAGATAGCTAAAACGGTGGATAATATCATGAAGATACTCGACGTACTGTTATTCTCGACTTCATCGATAAGCTTCGCGGTAGCCGTCACAGGCGTTATGGCGACTATGTTCACATCCGTTATGGAGAGAACTAAAGAGATAGGCGTTATGAAGGCTTTAGGATTCACGAATAGACAGGTTATGCTTCTCATACTCTCGGAGAGCATCATCATCGGTTTTATAGGAGGTATCGCAGGCGTAGTTGCAGGTATAATCGGATCCTACATGTTAACCAATAGATCTCTAATGATTATGGAGGGTATAGCGTTCACGGCTACACCCATAGTATCGGTGGATCTGGTATTATCGGCTGTAATCCTATCTCTACTCGTAGGAGTTATCGGAGGTCTACTACCAGCTTTAAGAGCTTCTAAGCTCCAACCGGTAGAAGCTTTACGCTACGAGTAAACCTACCAAGCTCTCGGATATGTTCCGGGCTGCATAAGTACACGTTCGATCTTAACAGCTATCCCCTTATCCCTTTCTAAAAACATCTCGGCGGATAGCTGAGATAAACCTAAAGCTACAGCTTCACCTTTAACCGTGAGTATAGCTACAAGGTTGCCTTCGCGTATATCGCCTGTGAAAGCGACTATACCAGGTATCGTTAGATCCGCTCCGCTACATATAGCTTCCACAGCAGTATCCTTAACGATTATCTGCGGTAATATCGAGAGAGCCTCCTCCATAGGTCTAACGATCTTTCTAAGCATAGATCCATCCCCATACTCCTTCCAGCTCCTATAAGCATCGAATACATCGTCTATGCGTACACATTCATCCTCTGTGAACGTAGATACACGTGTACGTCTAAGCTCCTTCATATGAGCCCCGCAGCCGAGGACCTCACCTATATCGTAGCACAGCTTCCTTATGTATGTCCCAGCTTCACAGCCTACACGGAACAATACATCGCGTCCATCAACCTCTAGAAGATCCAAATAGTATATACGCCTAGTTCTAAGCCTCCTCTTAACGGAGGATCTGACAGGTGGCTTCTGATAGATCTCACCTTGAAAAAGTTTGAAGCATGACTCTATCACATCCATAGATACATCTCCATGCAGCCTCATAATGCCTACATATTCTTTACCACCGTTGAGCAGAACCCTAACTATCTTAACGGCGTTGTTCAACGTTATAGGTAGAACCCCTGTGACAACGGGATATCCCCAGCTTAGATCCTACTGGATCTAAGCTTCTAGGGTCCCTCCATGCCCAGCTTTCCTAGCTTCCACTATCCTCTTGATAAGAGCTGTTACATCGTGGCTTGTAGGACCTGATGGCTTATCGAGTATTATCAACCCATACTCTAGCAGCTTATCTATAGGCCTCCTATCAGGTCTACAACCATACTTTTCGTCGGTATGCGGGGTTTCCCTATAGATAAACTCTCTCTTCAGACTCCAGGGTGGTGTAAAGACTAAGACTTAACACCCCCTAGATAGGCTTCAATACAGGCTTAACCGGTTTATAGAATTCTTCTGGTAAACCAGATTTCTTCCATGCTTCAGCGACGCTCTCGTCGCTACCACCCTTCTCTATCTCAAGCTTGTAAAGTGTAGGTTCTAGATGCTTCACGTTAACCCTACGTCTCCTTACACCTGTAACGCTCTTAGGTCCTGTGATCAGTACGAAGTTATCGTCTATCACATCTACGATCACGCATTTAAGTCCGGCTTCCCTACCTCTAGTTTTAACGCAGACTCTACCTACTTCTATCATCGAGTATACCCTCAAAGGCTAGGGATTCAACTCGCCTATTTTTAAGTATTTCCCCGGCTACCCTTACATCGGATATACTCCTCTACGCATACTCTGAGAATCCTAAACGTGGATTCCACCGTTAACATACTCGTATCTAGAACTATATGGTATAGCGATGGGTCGAAAGGATCTACACCGTAGAAGATCTTAAACCTCTTCCGATCCCTATCCTCCCTCTCAGATGTGATCCTCGCTGCCTCCTCGATGCTACATCCTTCACGCTTCGCTATACGTTTAAACCTAGCTTCGTCAGATGCCTTCAAGAATATCCTAACATCGGCTAAACTACCAGCCATAAAACCGGATAGATCACCTTCTATCACTACATCACCCTTCACCGCTTCACGCTTAGTCCTCTCATCTATCATATAATCTATCGTCGGATCGGACATTAGCTGCGAGCTTAACGTATGCACGGCTACCCCCCTCTCTCTAGCTATACTCCTGAATAATTGACCTGCAGAAACATATCTAAGATTGAACGTTTCAGCTAGTAGTCTGGCTTGGGTAGATCTACCCGATCCATGAAGCCCGCTTACAGTTATGACGACCAAACCTTCAATGCCCACCTCCTAACAGCTTCTCTAACCCCCTTGTCAAGACATCTATGACATATACATCCTCCGTAGGGTCTCTCAGGTCTACGTGAAGATCTAGTATCCATCCTATGATCTACTCCATGCATGATTCCACTGCAGACGGCGCATCTAGGTTTACCCATACCCTACACCTAAATCCATGGAGAATCTAAGAGGATAGACTTAAAGGTTTCAGGTGGAGCTGCGAGGCTGCCCTGAAGCTTCTAATCCGAGTAGTTTGAATAGGATTCTACCGGCTGTAAAGCTGCAGATCGTATACCATATATAGAATGGTAGCATGGCAGCTTCACCGTGCGAATATAGTATGACTACCGCTGCAGGTCTACCCTGGAATGCGGACATAAGTATATTGAACATTAGGAAGAACACTGTCATCGATATCGCCATCATCTTCATATTCTGTATAGATACCTTAGACCCCATACGCTCCACCATAGCCTTCCTCTTCTTCACCTTCGATAGTATCTTCGGATCACCTGTACGTTTAGCTTCGTTTAGAAGCGATCTATACTCTGAGAGCAGAGTCATGTATTCCCTCTGAAGCTTGACGTCTACGAATATCCTAGATAATCCTACAGATACAGATACTATTAGGAAAGCCGATACGGCTGTGAATATACATGCAACCCTCATATCATATGTAAACTGGCCGAAGAATCCTACTATAGCATTCCATATATAGCTTAGTATATCCATACTATCCTTTACCCCCTATTATACGCTCCAACCCTGGATAGATCTCGAGTATACGTTCGCGTAGCAGTATCTGGTAGTAATTGTAGATTATACCTATAGTTAGGAGTATACCTATACCTGAACCGAATACGTTTATCAGATCGGCTAAGCCTGCTATCAACCCTATTAGGAAGCCTCCGAATAACCCTACTACAGGTATATACCTGTTAAGGATGGAGTATATAGTCTTCTCCGTCATCCTATACCCGGGTATCTGAACACCTGCATCCACAAGCTGACGGGCTACATCTGAAGGACCTATACCTCCTATCGTAAGCCAAGTCCAGCTGAAGATTACGCAGAAGGATGCTATCAAAGCTATGTATACTATAGCTCTGACTGGATCTTCGATAACCCCTGTAATACTTCTAGGAGGTGTCAGATAGTAGGCTAAAGATGGACCTACAGGTATAATCCCACCCTCCTCCGTAGTGAACATCCCGATCCAGTTAAGCCAAGGATTATCGTTACCCCTATTCATGTTAGACCATAGGATCTGAGCACCTACGTATATGTTACTGAATAGAGCTGAAGCGAATATGACGGGTATACTCGAAAGGTATAGTAGCTGTATAGGGTAGCTGCCTCTATAGCCTCTATATCTAGCGAAAGATATCGGTATATTAACCCGTACACCTTGGAGATAGATCAACGCTAGTAGAAGGAGTATAGTGGAGGTGAATCCAACCATATCTGGATACCCATGCCCCCTTAAGAATCTTGATAACGGATCCCCGGAAGCTATACCTTGTATGAAAGCCGGTATAGCTCCATATAGCGCGCCATCTGGTGCTGGTACAGGAGCGAAACTCTGCCACAGTATCTCTTGGATAACGCCTCCGGCGATGAAGATGCTTATACCGCTACCGAACCCCCATCCTTTCTGTACCATCTCGTCTAGGAGTATTATGATTAACGATGCTGCTAACAGTTGTAGGAATACCACGGTGCTCTCTACCATCGTTAGATACCCCCACACTCCGGTGAATAGAAATAACGATATCTGGAATACCGATAGTAGGATCGATAGAAACTTACTAGCTACAGTGAATAACGCTCTATCTTTAGGATCGCTTAGATCAGCCTCTATCAACCCGCCGCCTATAAGTATCTGCAGAATTAGCCCAGCCGTGACTATCGGGCCTATACCTAGCTCCATAAGGGTTCCTCTACGTGAAGCGAAGATAACACGATATGCAAAGTATATATCAGCCCCCCTAGTTACATGGTACAGCGGGATCTCACTCATAACTAGATATACTATCAGAGCGAACGCAGTCCATAGTATCCGCTCGCTGAAGGATGGTTTACGCACTGGGGCTTGAACCTCTGGTAGGATAGATTTCATAGGTTCGAATAGCGATAGGAATCGGCCGGCCAAACCCTGCTGACACCTATAGGTTACTCTCCTTACTTAAGATAGTTACATTCCCTCCTATAGATTTAACCTTCTCTACGGCATTCCTAGAAGCTTTCCTAACTATGATGTTAAACGGTTTGCTAATCGAGCCTCTACCTAAAAGTTTAGTGTAACCCATAGATTCAAGGTTTATCGTACCATTCTCGTCTATCCTAAGCTTCGTAGCTAAGTCCTCAATCTCTCCTACATTTATACATACATCTTCGACGGTAGACGGTGGTTTGAACCCCCTCTTACCGAAATGATCCGGTGCATACTTAACTATCCATGTCCACTTATGTTTATGGCCCCCAGCCATACCGTAACCTCCACGCGAACCTTTACCCCTATGCTGACCGCTAACACCCCATCCATGAGTCCTAGACCCTCTCATCCACCTAGATTTCCTATACCTTCTAGCCATATCTAATCTACTACCCTTAGACCTTTAAAAGAGCGTCTAAAAAAGTTTCTTTCGGAGATAGAAGGTATATGGATCCCTACGTAGGGAGTCGACGTAAAGAGTATCAGGGTGAAGTTGTTTTATCCCGATAGCCCCTTCGCATAGTTTAGTTCGAGAGATGTTAGGAGCCCATACTCCGTCATGGTATGTTTAAACCATACGTTCGATAAGCTTCCGTATATCTCTCCCCCAATATCCTAGGGAGCCCTCAGGATAATGCTTCTTAACATTTCTATGGTATCCTTTCGATGGTGGATGCAATCTGAACACAGGTTTAACTATTCCTAGATCGCTGAAGCCTACCTGTCCAGAGTATAGGGCTTCGGCGAGATCGTCTATATCGTCGAAACCTATCTTTCTACAGATTTCATCTGTTAGAGGTTTACCTCCGATAACCTTCCCTCTCTCTTTGAGTAGGAGTTTAAGTGTCTCTAGATCTATCTCACCGTATGCAACCCAATCCTTAACTTTATTTACCATCCCTAGGTATGCATCCGTCTCCGGTAGGACTATACAGTGGTTAGGCTTGGTAAGTCTAAGCCTTCTAAGAGTCTCCTCTACATCCCTCCTAACGTTAACCGTACCTCTCACCCTTACCACTGCTATCATAGCTTCGATAGATCACCTCACCCAATCGCTCGGAGTAACTATGCGGTAGGTACTCGCTAATGCATCGAAGGTAGCATAGATTAGGGATTGAGTAGTCCTCGTAGATCCTCTACTCCTCGTCCAGCAATCCTTTATCCCGGCTAATCTAAGTAGAATCTTCGATGTATCGTTAGCTACAAGCCCTAAACCTCTAGGTCCTGGTAGCACCTCAAATCTAACACTACCACATTTACCTACCACTCTGAACGGTATCGAGTGGGGTTGATCGCAACTACACTCCCAAGATCCGCATCCACGTCTTATAGGCGTTATATTGAGTTTAGCTTCCTTGAGAGCTTTCTCCACGGCTATACGCCATTGAGCTGCTTTACCAGATCCTACACCTACATAACCGTCACCGCTACCTATGGCTACTATAGCTTTGAAACGCGATTTCTCACCTGCATCCGTCTGCTTCTGAACTATAGTCGTGTATATTATCTCATACTGGATATCCGGTAGTAGTGTATCGACTATCTCAGGCTCCATTATCCTATACCCTCTAGCGAATATCTCATCTAAACTCGTCACTAACCCCTTCTTAACCATCTCCCCGAGCTGGGTCCTAGGCATCCATCCGCTCGTATCTAACGCTATAGCTCTACACCCCCTTCTCGAAGGACTCTATTATCGCCCTGTATACTTCATCGAAATGTTTAGGTAAATCTTTAGGATCTAAACCTTTAGCTAGGTATAGGCTGAATCTTCTACGATATGCCTCTGGATCTGTTTTCTCTAGTAGAGCTGCATAGCTAGCGATATGCTCCCCTCTAATCCTAGATTCATTCGGGAATATATCCTCGCCATGCGGTATATCCATACCGGCATCGACCGCTCCTTTAAGTATAGCCGAATATCTGAAACCTCTACCAAACCTTTTAACATCCAGTATAGCTCTATCCACCCCGGCTTTTAACGATCTAAATCCAGCGGCTAAACCTGATAGATAGGATGCAGGTGTATTTATACATGAAGCTTTCCATCCATACTTCGTCGATAACTCTCTCGAATAGAACGAGGAGATAGTGTGATCTCCTCCAAGCCTAGCTTCTATCACCTGAATAAGTATATACCTATTCGAGAATCTCACGGTGAATCTAGGTAGACCTGAGAGTATAAGCTTCCTCCTACGCCTATAATCTGTTAAGCCGAGCCTTATACGTTTAAGCGGGAGGATGTATTTACCCCTCCTCATACAGGTAGCCTCCTAGCTAACCCATGACTGTGTATATAGTTTCTGAGATCCCTGACAGAGCGAAATACACCACCCTTAGCTAAACGATATAGATACCTATAGGTCGACCTAGTTATTATACGCCGTTCTTTAAGCATCCTCAACTCCCTTCTAAGAGCTCTTATACGCGCAACCCACATCTGCCCCTCATCCATCCTAGATTTGAGGCTACCTTTAACACTCCCGACCCCCCTTCTACGCTTCTCAACCCTCGATCTACTCGTACCCCTAGCCGGTTTAACCCTTATAACTCCATCCTTCACTAAAGCCCTTATATCGCCTCTAGTTATAGCTGATTGCACATCCTCCGTTTTCTCAGGATCTATCCATACCCTATGATAGCCCACTCCGAGAAGAGATGCGGCTATACGACGTTGAACATCCGTCTTCACCTAGCCTCCACCTCCGCTATGATACCGGGGTTTAAAACCTTCAACCCAAGCTGCTTCGCCTTATCGAGTATAACCCTCCTCCTCCTCATACCTACGGTATGAGCTATACGGATAGCATCTCTCTCCGGGTTCAATCCCTCTAGACTCTTCTCGTTGTATACTAGAACCTCTCTGAAACCTGAAGGGTGAAGCCCCCTAACAGCTCTAGGTGCACCGTATCCTACAGATACTACCCTAGGCCACCCGCTCATACGGCGTCTCATCTTACTGGAAACACCTCTAGGCTTCCTCCATCTATCCTTAACGCGTACATACCTCCAACTCTCCTGTCTGACAAATTCCACATCCCGCTCCATCCTCAATCTAAGTAGATGCCGCTCTCTATCTGAAAGCTTAGGCTTAGATATGGATGGCCTCTTGACCTGCTGAGCTTCTTCACCCATCACATACCTACCTCCCTAGAATACACGTAGATACCATCGAGGAAGACTCTGGGATCCTTCCTCCTAACCTTAGTAGCCTGCTCTATATTAGCGGCGGTTTGAGCTACGGCTTCTATATCCAATCCCTTAACTATCAAATCCTCCTTATCCACCGTCACCTCAACATCACCTACGATCCTAGCCGTCCTAGGGGTACGTTCGCCTATGAAATTCTCTATGTAGACAACTCTATCTTTAATCCTCACCGAGATAGGGAAATGCGAGTAGATTATCTTAAGCCGGTAGGTGAAACCTTTAGTCACCCCTAAGATCATATTCTCTATATGCGCTCTTAGCGTACCTAACATAGCTTTAATCGGACGTTTAATCTTACCATAGGCTTCGATGAGTATAGCATCCCCCTCCCTCCTTATCGATATATTACCGTGAAGTATATGGGAGAAATCCTTGACTATACTACCTAGAGGACCTTTCACACTAACCTTAAACCCCTCTATCTCTACATCTACATTCGATGGTATCTCGACGATCCTCCTCTCCACAGCTTGAGATACTGTCATATAAACCCCCTCTCCTAGTATACGAAAGCTAGCAGCTTACCTCCTATACCTGAAGCTAAAGCTTCTCTATGTGTCATCACACCTTTAGACGTGGTAAGTATGAGTATACCTAGATCACGTGAAGGCAGGTATTTATGGGCGTAATCGAGAATCTCATCGTTCCTCACAGAGAACCGTGGCCTGATAGCTTTACACTTATTTATACGTCCGAGTAGCTGAACCCTAAACTTACCGTTATACCCGTCATCTATATATTCGAATTCACCGATATACCCATACTTCTGCATTATACGTAGAACCTCTCCTATCAGCTTCGATGCGGGCACTATTATACACTCCTTCTTCTTCCTCCTCTCAGCGTTATCTATCGTAGCCATAGCGTTCGATAGAGGATCAACCATCACCATATCTTATCAACCTAATCGAACTTCTTAAACCCTAGGAGGGGGGCTATCTCCCTGAAGCATCTCCTACAATACATGAGATTATATGCTTGAATTATAGCTTCATGGCTACCGCAACGTCTACACCTACGACTACCCTTACCAAACTTCCTCTCCTTAGGAGGTCTATGTTTAGCCATATCTTTAAGCCCCTATCCTAGCTCTCTAAAGCATCATAACCTCTCTTCCTAAAAAGGATTTCCCTTGAACGTTACACTACAGCAAAGATCTCTCAACGATCATACCCAGATTCTAAGCCGTTATTCACTGTAGCTGCGTTAACCCCCAGCTTACAGCATATAGGATCTGAAATAGTGTTTAGAGCTTTGGATATGGGAGAATGGTGCGATAGAACTTGAATCTACTGGTTACACTAAACTTTTAGTTGTAGGTTCGCTTAGTAAACGTTTCGATCTTTAGATTTTTCGTGCTACATTAGATCGAAGTTACTAACCATAACCTAGTCCTCTTAAACTTTAAGTTTGTTAGATTCTTCGGATCGTCGTAGAGCTACATCCCAGCGATCTCTATAACTTCATTCTCAACCACATATCTATCCTCGACGCGCCCCTAAAACCTTGGCTATATCTTCACACGCCATAACTAGATTCCCATAGATCTTCTCCACAGATATCCCATCTAAAAGCTACCACCATATCTACCGGTATAATATCCACTATCTCGTCGAGAATCGAGCATACTATTTTCGGGAGATTGTATCATGATACCAGCATAGATGATTCTCCGATGCAGGGGTATCCCCTAAACGATGCATATCAAGCCTCGTATTCGGATATCTACCGAATATCGGGATCGTATGCTATGGATCTAGATTCCTAAAGTCACACCACACCCTAGTATGGAGTACGAGAACTATACCAAGATCCGACGACATATCTAGAACTTCTTCGATAGGAAATGTTATAGTGGGTTCATGAAGAGGTCACGTATAGTATTGTCGAATAAAGCTACGGCTTAGCTCCTACTACAACATAGATATCTACGAAAAACCCCATTCCAAGACCTATAACACCCCCTATTTCTAACCCTCCACTAACCGTATCTAAGTGGGAGTCGATGGATCGTGAATTTTTATTCCAGTATCCTGTAGCTATACCTGATGCCTAATAGATCGATTCTAGCGTAGCGGCTGAATAGCGTAAAGATACCTACACTATACGCTAAGCGAACGTTCTCAGGATAGATATTCATACGCGTTATTATTTCGAATCCCTCGATTTCCTCCAAAATGCTTTTACCGATAGATGAGAGCCTGTATTCATCTCCATTTTGAGATTCTTAATTTCTCATGGAGAGATTATCTAAGGCTTCCATACCTATCGATAGCTACCTTATAGCTGAGAGCGAAGAATCTCCTTTAAGAGAAATATGAAAACATAACTTCATCCTATACGAAGATTCGAAGAGGAAAGTTAACATTATAGATACCCTATGCATACTTATTCATGGGAGCTTATCTTAGGTAGGGATCCGGCGATTTACGATAAAATCTTCATTCGTAGGTTAATAGCTTCTATCGGTAGCATGATCTATACTAACGCCTATACGATCTCTACACCGAAAACCTCCCTAATGAAGTTTATCGATTCCTCTCTCGTTACCCTATGTTTCCTCCCCATATTCGCTACGTTATATCCTGGTCTACCTATATGAACGCATATATCCATACCTATCGTACCCAGTTCAGGTTTATACCTTGTACCAGGTATATCTAGATGATCCTTTATACCGAAGCTAAAATTTCCATATTCATCGAAGCTTGAAGCTTTAACTCTATTCCCTACGGCGGCTAAAGCTTTCTTCAAGAATTCTACGGCTTTCGCACCTCTCAACGTTACCATACAAGATATCGGTTCCCCGCGGTGTATACCGAAATCTTTTATCGTACGTTTAGCTTTCCTGATGCAAGGTTTGGCATCTGTAAGCTCCTCCAGTATCTTCATAGCTTTCTCTAGCGAAGCGCCGGATTCGCCTACGCATGAGTGAACCACTACTTTGATTATCCTAGGGGTACGCATCGGGTTACCGTGTGTAGAGTCAGCCACGTTTAACAACCTCCGTCACAGTTTTGGGAAGAGATATAAGCGGTTTCCCTATCCCTATAGGGAATATGTACTCCAATACCGTCTCGAACCTTTCGCCACGATCATCTTCGAGTACGGCTTTAGGATCGGATGCGAGGCTACCCGGTATATTCTCGACTAGATATCCGATACGCCCTATATTCCTCCCCCTAACTATGAGGCATAACGTCCCCTCCTTCAAAGGTATATGGCTCATCAACACGTTTTCAGGTATAGATAACTGGAGTGCATCGTGAGTATGATAAACATCCTCTACCGGGTGCATAGGATCAGCTATTTTCACCAATACATTCCTACCGTCGTGTAAATTCAACTGTAGACGACCTCTCTTAAGCATAGTCTTCCCTATGATCTTACAAAGTTTAAACCGTGCCTCTACATCGCTTACACGGTGTAGTATTAATCGCCCACTCCTATCCGGTAGGATACGATAATGCTCTTCAGTCTTAGGTATAGATATAACATCCATAACCCCTACAGGGAATCCTGGATCGCGTCTAGCTACACCATCGACCAACACCATTCTACCGTTAATTATGAAACGTACTTCACGCATATTATTCGCGTAGCCTAGCATGTCTCTCAAGATTATAGCTAACGGTATGCTGTAATCCGCTGGATGTGGACCTGGGGAGGGCTTAACAGTCCATATAGCAGTCTTCCTCGGGATAGGCCATACAGATGGAGCAGCAAACCTCTTCAGATGTCTGGAGCCACCCATCCTACCCAAATCTAACTTCCTCCAGTTACAGCTTTAACCTTGGAAGCTCTCTCCAAAGCTTCCAATCTACGTTTATCATCTAAGTTAAGCTTAACGATCATAACCTTAGATGGATGGATCGGCACATGTACGGTCTCACCGCTAACCTTCTGCCTGACAGCACCATCTACATATATCCTTCTCCCGTTATAGTCAACCCTTATAACGTTTCCCGTTACGCCTTTATAATCTCCCCGTAAAATCTTCACGCTATCCCCCTTACGTATAGGGAACGATCTAACCCCATATCTACCTCTAAGCTCATCTGAAAGGGTCGCAGACATCATCTTACGTACCCGGTGGATCGGAGCTTCGAAGTAACGCTTCCTCTGAGTTTTCCGTTTAGATCCGGGAATCCTCTTACCCACAGCTATACCACCATAGATGCTATAGAAGCTATCTGCGGCCATCTCTCCGCAGCTTCTAGAGCTATCGGACCTCTAACCTCACTACCTTTAACATCACCTTCAGGTGTGAGAAGCACTACAGCGTTATCTTCGAAGCATATCCATGTGCCATCGGTTCGACGGAACGGCTGTTTCTGTCTAACCACCGCAGCGTAGAAAACCTGCCCTCTAAGCTCTGTTACCCCCTTCTTCACAGATACAACCACCATATCTCCGATAGATGCCGCTGGAAGCCTTCTAAGCCTACCCTTATAACCTATAACACCTACCAGTTTAACCTCTTTAGCACCGCTATTATCGGTGCATACTAGGTAGGCGCCTACCGGGAGTGCTTTGGGTATACGCGGCTTATGTACTTCGACGGCTTTAGCCGATACAGCTCTGGATTTACCCGTACCACTAGGTCTTCTACTGGACATCCATTCACCCCTCCCTCCTCTCTATAACTACGAATGATATGGTCTTACTTATAGGTCTACATTCAGCTATTTTAACCCTATCACCCACCTTAGCGTTGATGCAGGGAGGGTTATGGGCATGTATCCTACTTCTACGTCTCTCATACCTCATATACTTCGGGATGTAGTGTAGATACTCCCTCTCGACCACAACCATCTTATCGGCTCTAGATCTTACTACAACCCCTTCTAGGATACTTCCCCTAATCCTAAGCGAGCCGTGGAAGGGGCAATCCCTATCGTTACATACAGATTGTTGGGATACACTCATACGATCCTACCTCATAACCCTATCCTCAGGTCTACCGACTATTAGCCTACCATCCACCTCTACTATAATACCTGTAGGTAGCTTAAACCTAAATTTACAGCAGGATTTAGGTATCCTACGGAGTCTGCCATCAACCCCCTCTAAGATGAGCATATTCTTAGTCTCATCTACAACTATACCCGAAATACCTTTAAGGTATGGATTAGATGAAGCTGAAACCTTAACCTCTAAACCTATGAGCTCATGTCTAACTATATTGTACGGCGTTATAGGGCTCATCCTCCTCTCTCTCCCCTAACCTGCTCCTCTCTCTCCACCGTAAGTATGCGAGCTATAGCTCTCCTAAGCTCTCTTATACGACCTGGATTCTCCACGGCTCCCCCAGATTTAACCGTAGTCTTCATCCTCATCAACTCGTTTTGAAGCTCAAGTAGCTTCTGCCTCCTCTCGACGCTACTCATAGCTCTAATATCTTTAACGCGTAGGATAGCCAAATCTAGCCTAACCCTCCCCTTCCACCGCAACCGTCTGCTCCTCGGAGCTAAACTCTATCCTATCTGGGAATTTAACTTCAGGAGGTAGGATCGATACCTTCACCCCATAGATACCTGGCTTCAATAAAACCTGTACAGAAGCTGATTTAAGATTCTTCATAGCTGGATCCCCAGATTTAGGTAGGTATCCAGCACGGAAAGCCTCAGTCCTAGCCCTCTCAGATGTAAGCTTACCGGAAATCTTTATCTCGACACCTAGAGCTCCAGCATTCATTATACGATTAAGAGCCCAATAGGCTGCTCTACGAAACTTTATCCCTCTCTCCATAGCCGCCGCTATTTGGTATGCCATTATATATGGGTCCAACTCCGGTTTAGGTACATCTGCGACAGCTATCTGTACATTCTCCAAACCGAATCTTTCCTCAAGCATCTTAGATAGCATCATTATATTCTGGCCACCCCTACCGATCACCATGCCAGGCCGCATCACGTATAGCGTTACCCGTGTACCTAAAGGCGTAGTTAAGATACTAACGCCTCCAAACCCGGCATCCTTCAGATAATCTTTTAGAAACTCCTCTATAGAAGCTTTCTTTATCTGCTCCTCTACGATCTTCTTGATACCGCTTACTTTATAGTACATACGGGTACTCTATCCTGAAAGGGTGTAACGCTCATATAAACGTTACCCATCCACAATGCGGCTTCGCTGCTAATCGATCCCCCAATACGACGACGCAATCCTCCTCACCCTTTCTACGATAGAGAAAGCCTCCTCCTTAAGATAAGTCGGCGGGTATACCTCCTCCTTAGGTAGCTCGTACTCTATACCCTCCATTAAAGCTATGATGGATGCAACCGCTATTCTCAAGCATTCCAGATTGTATCCACCTTCCAGACAGAATACTATCCTCCCGGAGCATATGTATGCTAGATCGATAACCTCCCTGTATATATCTCTGAACCCCTCCAAGGTCACTCCTAAATCTGTTAAAGGATCATCATGGTAGGGATCGAATCCTGCTGAAACGAGTATAATCTCAGGTTTATACTCTTCAGCTATAGGTCTAATTATCCTCCTTATAGCCTCCAGATACACCTCTGCATCGGTATAGGCGGGTACCGGTATGTTCAAAGTGTATCCCTCGCCGTCACCTCTACCTAGCTCGTCGATAGATCCAGTCCCGGGGAATATAGCGTCTTGATGTATACTTATATAGAATACTTTAGGTGAATCGTAGAATGCATGCTGAGTACCGTTTCCATGATGAGCGTCCAGATCCACTATCATAACCCTATCGACTCCTCTACATCTTATAAGATACGCCGCGGCTACGGCGATATTATCGAACATACAGAAGCCGTATGGGTAGTTATACTCAGCATGATGACCTGGAGGTCTCACTAGACAGAAGGATTTAGGGTATACTCCATCTAGAGATAGCTTAACAGCATCTAGAGCTGCACCTACAGCGTAGCATGCAGCTTCGAAGCTTTTAGAGCTGCATACAATACCCCCGCCCCAGGTTCCGACTATACCTCCACCCCTCCTACAGAAATCCTCCATAAACCTAACGTAATGTGGATCATGTACGAGGCTTATCTCCTCGATAGATGCTCTATGCGGTTTCAAGATCTTAAACCTCTGATCTTCGAGTATACCTCGCTCCTTAAGCCCTCTGACTATGGATCTAAGCCTATCGGATGATTCTGGATGCCTATAACCGGTATCATGTTCTAGGAATATAGGGTCGTAGAATATCGCCGTAGTCATCCCGTCTATAGAGAGCTATACACCTACACCTAGGTTTATTAGCTGTTTCCCCCATATACTCATAGTAGCGGGTCGATGTCGTATGCCGGTTCATCCTATAGAGTATCGTTATGGTAGCCGTGAGATGCGTAGGATCTTCGAGAGGGAGATGTGGCTTGAGTATATGCTTATGGTCGAAGCAGCGTTAGCCGATGCACATGCAGCCGTAGGTAATATCCCTAAGGAGGCTGCCGAAGCTATAAGGAGTAAAGCTTCCACTAGATTCGTGAAGCTTGAAAGGGTGAATGAACTCGAAGCTATAACTAAGCACGAGGTGGTAGCCGTCGTTAAAGCTTTAGCTGAAGCTGTCGGGGAGCCATACGGTGGATACGTGCATCTAGGAGCAACCTCGAACGATATAACCGATACCGTTCTAGCATTGCAGATCAGAGAAGCTTTAAAGATCGTAGAAAGGGGGTTAGCTAGGCTAGCTAAACTTACCGCTGAGATGGCTCTCAAGTATAAAGATACTATATGCTTAGGTAGGACTCACGGTGTAGCCGCGATACCTATAACCTTCGGGTTTAAGCTCGCCGTATGGGCTTCAGAGCTTAAGAGACATCTGGAGAGGCTGAACTATCTTAGGGAGAGGGTGTGCGTAGGTAAGCTAACCGGGGCTGTAGGGACTATGGCCGGCTTCGGTGGTAAAGCGTTCGAAATACAGGATCATGCTATGAAGATCCTCGGTTTAAAACCTGCTGAGATAACAACTCAGATCGTCCCAAGGGATGGTTTAGCCGAGTTGGTGTTAACCCTCTCGCTTATATCTTCAACCCTAGATAAGATGGCTAATGAGATCCGGAACCTACATAGGACGGAGATAAGGGAGACTGAAGAGGCTTTCGAGGAGGCTACCCAAGTTGGCTCGAGTACTATGCCGCATAAAAGGAATCCTATAGGATCTGAGAAGATATGCGGGTTAGCTAAGATTATCAGAGGTTTCGCGACACCCGCTTTAGAGAACGTAGTTCAGGAGCATGAAAGGGATCTAACTAATAGTTCATGTGAAAGGGTTATGATACCGGAAGTATTCCTACTACTAGATGAACAGCTTAAAACCATGTACCAGGTATTATCAAACCTTAAAGTCTACCCTGAAAATATGATGAGAAATATAGAAGCTACCATGGGGCTCATATTCTCTGAAGCGGTTATGATAGCGTTAGTTAGGAAGGGGTATGATAGACAGAAGGCTCACGAACTGTTAAGGGTGAGCTGCCTCGAAGCTATGAAGAAGGGAATCCATCTGAGGGAGGTGTTGAAGAATACCGAGGTATCGCTGTACCTATCGGATGAGGAGTTGAGTGAGCTGTTCAAACCTGAGAATTATCTCGGTAAAGCTGTGGAATTAACCGAAAGGGTAGCTCTATCTACGTTAAACTTTGTAGGAGATTTAGCGAGCTAGATCCTCAGCTATATCTAGGTAGAATACAGCTGGGTTAAAGCCTGAAGCGTTACGCGTATTTATAGCGTAATCGAACCTAGAGTTAGCTTCATGCCATCTAATCCTACAGGATTCTAGGATTTCATGTACAACTCTCTCCATCCGCTTATATGCTTCAGAAGATTTATACCTGGAGAATGCCTCCTCCAACGATCGCTTCCATAACCTATACCTACGCTGTCTATTCTCCTCTACGATTAACCTGATAGGTTGGAATAAGCTACTACATTCGGCTACATATCTGTAAACTATGCTGTAATCTATACCTTTAGCATCGGGCATAGCATCTAACGCTACCACACCCCATCTACATCCGTCGAGCAGTATCCTACCAACTCTCTCAGCTTCCTTAGCAAGCTTTGTATCCCCGTCTAGTTTAAGCCCGAGAGGTATACCACCGAGATGTGTGTTAGTCCTAAACTCTTCGGGTGATGGCGATATACGTGCTATCCCGCATAGAACCTTAATACCGCTACTAGGTTTAAGCCCTACGAGTATACGCAGATCGAAGCCAGGCTTCTCTATATACTCTTGAGCGAAGAATCCATCTGGGTTTATGGATGATGGATGGGCGTTACGTAAGGCTTCTATAAGCCTACTTCTATCCTCTATCTTCATAACACCTCTACCCCAACTCCCCATAGTAGGTTTAATTACTAACGGATAGCCCAGCCTCTCGATCTCATCGGCTATATGCTCGGTCTCGCTTTCTAGGAACCCCTCCCTATTCGTAAAAGACCTATACATCCATCTAGGGGTATCCACGCCGTTATCGAACCACAGCTTTAGAGTCTCTATCTTATCGGCGCATAGATACTCAACTTTGAATGGATTCACTACAGGTATACCTTTATCCTCGATTATCTTACAAGCCTCCAAAGCCCTACCTTTACTCTCACATCTATTGAATACGGCATGTAGATCTATAAGCTTAGGATCTGAGAGATACTCTGATACAGGGTTCTTAACGAATAGGTATCTAAGCTGAAACCCCCGTCTTTCAGCTTCCAGCATTATCTCCTCTTCATCTGACGTTAGCTTATCGTATACTAAGCCTGCTACGTTCATAGCCTACGATATCCTTGAATCATTTACCATAAAATAACCCTATTAAACGTTTCTTCCCAGGAATCTGTAATCGATCAGGCTCTCAAACCAGAATATTTATGTGTAGAGAACTATCAAAGAAGTATAATGGTGTATCGAGATTTGATATCTGCATGTATCCTCATAAGAAGTTCAACCGGTAGATACATGGATGTAGTCGAATCTCTAAACAAGATACCTCAGATTAAGAACGCATTCCCAGTGCTTGGACGTTGGGATGTAGTAGCAGATATAGAAGCTTCAGATATAGAGGAGCTTACACGAATCGTAAGAAGGATAGGGAGACTCGGATCGGTAGTATTCACGGAGACCTTAGTAGAGATGAAGGGGGTGGAGGCTCATGGTTAAAGCTTGTATACTGATGAAGGTTGTACCTGTAAGGCTGGCTAAGGTATTGGATACTTTAAAAACCGTGAAAGGGGTTGTTAAATGCTATCCGGTTTACGGGCGTTTCGATATGGTATGCTTCATCGAAGCTAAGAGTAACGAGGAAGTCGCGAATATCTCAGCTGAGATAAACCGTATAGATGGTGTTAGAAGTACTGAAACCCTCATAGAAGCTTAGAGATATCCTCTGACTCTCAGATCATCGATCTCTACCCATCTTCTATGTAGAGCTGTAGCTACTAGGACACCGTAAACGCCGAGCTCTCTCAATGCATCTATATCTTCGATGGATCTAACACCTCCACCTACGTATAGCCTATCGACTAGCGATGTTAAGCTTCGTATCATATCGATATCGACACCTAGACCGGATCCCACCCTTGAAAGCTCTAGTACTATAGCTGAGCTTAGGCCGAATCCGCTTAAGATCCTTAGATACTCTTCTACACGTAGCTTCCTTACAGATTGTATAGGTGAGAGTATCTGTCTATTCATCAGATCTACGCTTACGATCACCCTACCAGAATACGCCTCTAGGATATACTTCAGTTCTTCCATAGATTCGAACGTCTCGGATCCTATCACGACATAATCGATACCTAGATCTAGAAGCTTCACACATTCTCCATAAGATCTAACACCGCTATCGAGTATAAGATGCCTGGTTGCAGATTTCAGCTTCGAGTATAGATCCCAGGAAGGCATCTTATACAGTATAGCATCTAGATCGGCTACATAGATATGGCTAAACCCTATCCTAGAGAATATCGATGCAACCTCCACCGGATCGGTAGATCTACATATAAGGCTCTCCAGAGGCTTATACTCTCTACGCTCACCTCTAACAGCGTGAACAGTTAAACCGTTCATAACATCGATTACAGGTACGACTATCAAGCCTAAACTAGAACGGATTCTAAGAGATCGTATAAACGTTAACGTTTAATTTAGCAGGGTTTAGTAGTATGGATGGGGAGCTGTACGCTGAGGTCGAAGTAGGTTGAAGCTTCTCATAGTAGAGGCTTTAACAACCGGTTTAATCGAAGCCCCCTATCCGATCCTAGTCGAAGGTTTCTCCATGCTTAGAAGGTTTTCCGCGGATGTAGTTAAGCTTAACTGGATCGATACATACGTTGCCGTCGATAGGAGGATCATATTAGATCTACCAGATTCTATCCTACCGTGTCGTAGGATATACCTTGAGGATCCGTGTATGGAGGATCTACTATACTGGATAGGTAGATTGGATTTCGATAAGGTTTACGTGATAGCTCCTGAGACGAACGGCTTCCTACCTTTAATACTTCGTAGGATAGCGGACGAATATGGATCCTCGATATTGGTTAACGGTGGTATCGATGCTTTAGACGATATCATCGATAAGTTGAACCTCCACCACAGGCTTTTGGAGGTAGGTGTGAAGACTCCTAGATCGATAGATATACGTGAAGCTACATTAGAGGATATCGATGAGCTTGGCTACCCTCTGATAGTTAAGCCTAGATTAGAGGCTGGATGTAGCGGTCTACGTATAGTAGGAGATCGTACGGAGGCTGAGAAGCTTCTTAGAGATCGTGATGGATTCTGGATTTTTCAAGAGTATGTTAAGGGGTTAGCTTCAAGCCTTTCGCTCGTATCAGATGGACGTTCACTAAATCTTCTATCCGTTAACCGTCAATTCGTAAACCTATCACGCACCGGCTCATCCTACCTTGGAGGATACGTACCGTTGATATCGCCTCATATCCGTGTAGATGGGCTTATCGATAAGCTAGAGGCTCTACTATACGGGTTGAAGGGCTATGTAGGCATCGATACGGTTATATCAGATGGTGAAATACATGTGATCGAGGTTAACCCTAGGTTAACCGTTTCGTATATAGGTTTGAGTAGGAGTTGTAGAGGGAATCCTGCTGAAGCTATACTGGAAGCGGCTTTATATGGTAAGCCACGAAGGATGGATGCATTCAAAGGGTTTTCTGTCTTCCTGAAGGTTAAGAAGACCGTATCTGACGTCGAGGTGTATATGGATGATAGGGTTGAGGCATCGATGGGCGGCTATAGCTTAATCTCAGGTTTCGGTTATAGTTTAAGAGATGCTTGGATGGATCTGATAGATGTTAGGGGTAGGCTGAATTGACCATAACCGTAGGTATCGATGTAGGCGGAGCGAATACTAAGATCGCAGCTTTAAAAGTTTATGACGGGAGGGCTGTAAACCTATCGACCGGTATACGTTACCTACCTCTTTGGAGGAGGCTTTCAGAGCTTCCATCGACACTAAGGATCCTTGCAGCAGAAGCTCTACGTGGTATGGATGGAAAGCCCGGCATGGTTGCTTTAACTATGACCGGGGAGCTATCCGATATATTTAGATCTAAGGATGAAGGTGTTAGAGCGATATGCCGTGCGGTTCTCGATGTCTTCGAAGATCTGGAAGTTAAGGTTCTAGACCGCAATGGTAGATTAGTAGATGTTGATGATGCTTTGAAGGATCCTTACAGCGTAGCAGCTTCGAATTGGTATGCATCTGGATGGTTCGTATCGCAGTTCTTCGATCTATGTATCCTAATAGATGTAGGTAGCACTACGACTAGTATAGTACCGGTGGTAATGGGTGAGGTTAGGGTCGAGGGGTTTACCGATCTAGAGAAGCTACAACTGTATGAGCTCGTATATACGGGCGCTTTAAGGACGAATCTAGCTGCTATCGCTTCTAAGATACGCTTCAGGGATAGATGGGTTAACGTTAGTAGTGAGTATTTCGCTCAAACCGGAGACATATATATACTGTTAGGCTTTATATCGACTGAAGACTATATATGCGATACCCCAGATGGTAGGGGTTTATCTAGGGAGGAGGCTGCCGACCGTATAGCGAGGACTATATGCGCAGATACTAGGATCCTCTCTATGGATGATGTTCTAGCCTTGGCGAGATACTTCTATAGGAGGCAGATCGAGGCTATAGCTTCAACCTTAAGGAGGAAGGCTGAAAGAATACGGGAGCGTTTCAACGTGGAAGGTATACCATGTATCGCTACAGGTTTAGGCGAAGATTTCTTAGCAGCTGAAGCAGCTGTGAAAGCAGGGTTGAAACCTGTGGTTAGGCTTAGTAGCGTTACACGTCGAGATGTAGCTTTAATGACTCCAGCCGTAGGTTTAGCTTTCCTAGCCGCCTCTAGGATGGAGGGGAGGAGGGTATATTGGGATCCAAAACTATAGAGTGTATCGTTAAGCTGGGAGGTAGCCTTTTAGATTATCCTGATAAACTTGTAGAGCTATGCAGACTTCTATCATGCTGCAGAGCTAGATCGTTTACGGTAGTTCCAGGTGGAGGTGTATTTGCGGATTCTGTTAGATCTGTAGACAGGCTGCTTAGCTTACCGAGCAGTGTATCCCATTGGATGGCTATAAAATCTATGGATATCTACGGATTGCTCTTAGCATACCTTATACCTAATGGTAGACTGGCTTCGAGTTTAAGCGAAGCATCAACGCTATGGTTAGATGGCTATACACCGGTGCTAGAGGTATACGGGTTGAAGGAGCTACGCAATCTACCGGAAAGCTGGGATGTATCTTCGGATTCGATAGCGTTAAAGCTAGCTCAAGATTGGTCTATCGAGAAGCTTATACTAGTGAAGGATGTTGATGGAATCTATAGTGTAGACCCTAAAATCTATCGTGAAGCAGAATTAATACCTGTAGTAAGTATTTCTGAGTTGGAGAGGCTTGGAGAGACATGTGTAGATAGATTCTTCCCTAAGCTATTCAGGCTTAAACCTGTTAGATGCGTTATCGTTAACGGTTTAAAACCGGATATGATTAGATACGCGTTAGAGGGTAAAAACATCGGAGGAACCGTCATAACATCTTAAGAGGAGTGACGATACAGCGAGATAGACGGTTCGATCTATAGGCATGCATCAGCCATCTCTCTAAGTATACTGTAGGGATCCTTCGCTTTGACGACGCCGCTAGCTAGTAATACACCTTTCGTCCCAAGTTGCAACGCTACCTTAACATCCTCCCCCCTCGATATACCTGCTCCGCATAGTACGATAACCTTCGGGTTCACCATTTCTACAAGCTTTAGAGCATCTGTAACGGCTTCAGGTTTAGCTTTACTTACAGGGATACCCGTTCCTATAAGCTCTGGAGGCTCGTATGCTATTATATCTGGGTTTAACGCGGCGGCTGCGGCGCTTACTTCAGGAGTATTGGTACATACAAGGCTTATAAGCCCTAGGGTACGACACCTCTTAACGCATACATCTATATCCGCTAACTGCATCCTCCTCTCAGAATGGTTTATCAAGCTTCCTATAGCACCCGCCTCCTTCACAGATTCCGCTAGGATATGCCCCGTATAAGCTCCAGGCTCTATAGGATCTATATGCTGGGCGAATACAGGTATCGAGACTTCGGATGCTACGCGGTATAGATCTGAATACTGTGGTGCGACCGCTATACATACATTTGTTTCCTCAGATACCTTCTCGGCTATCCTAGCGAGCGCTACAGCTTTAACCCCTGTAGCCTCCCTATACGTTTTGAAATTCACGACTATTATAGGGAATCTCACATTGCTCATAGCTAGATAAGCATCGTGTAGAAGATGCTAAAAAATGTATGGCTCATAATCTACCAGGTATCTTTTTAAGCTTCAGAACCTGTTCTACGTATCTATCGCAATATGTTATAGAAACCTGGTATTCTACTCTATCCCTTCTAACGATCCTTTCAAGCATACCCTCAACGTAGATATCTTCACCCTTCCAAGCTTGCATCCTAAATTCATCGATATAGGATACTATCCTAGAAACATCTAAAGCTTCTCTAGGACCTGATATAAGCTTCGTAACCTCAACATCATATATAGCGGGCATGAAATATATACCGCTATCATCTACGACTATAGATTCGAGTTTAACCCATCCTATCTTCTCTATGGAAACTATATCCATATATTCGTCGCGATATTCGCTATAATCTCTAACAGGTTCAAATTCAACTTTAACCCATCTTTCTCCATCCCAGTACTTAGCGTATACCATCTTCCTCCTCTCGTGAAAGATATATTCTTCTAAGCTATAGTTTTTGAATATCCACCTAGCCTTCTCTAGAGGGAAATCGTATTCATTCCTTAACCATCCATCCTTCGCATCAAACAATTCAGATAGACAGCCTCTAAGTTTAATTATATTCTTCGACCCGTACACCACTAGATCGATATCCGATAAGAACGGGTTATGGAAGTTATGCAGTATAGATCCGAAGACACCCATATCTGATGGACTGAAGCCTGTGGCTTCACATACTATCTCCACGATGTTCACCGTATCTTCTAGAAGCTTATCTTTGCGATCCAATTCTACGATCTCGGCTAGCCTATCTTGCGGGCTTCTCACAGCTGCGATAAGGTTTCTTGGGACACCTATAAGATATGCCCTAAAAGGTTTAAAGTATACGCGGTATGATGGATAATTCTTCTCTACGAACCTTAACCCTTCGTCTCCATAGAATTTGAAGTGCGATATTTCAGGATAACCCCTCGGTGCTCTAGGATTATCTGATATGAATATGGCTTTAGGCGCATACTCCGGTTCGCATATATATCCATCTGGAGGATGTAAGTAGCCTAAAACCCTGAATATGATACCTTCAGCTCCGATAATGTACTCTCTATCTCTAAGCTTCATGGAGGCATAGCCTACTCCTTCACTACGTTTATGTATTCATCATCGCTTAGACCTGAACCCACTACAACCCTAGTCCTATATGGTCTACCATCCGGTAGATACTCTCTCTCGAGTAAACCTGAAACCTCTATCAGGGAGCCTTCATCTATCACATCCCTATAAACCCCTACCATCGAAACTATAAACCATGGAATATCCTCTTTAGCTATACGCGAAGAATCATCTAGAGGCGTATATCCTTGTATCATGTATATAGCCGGGCGAAAGATAGATTCAGAGGCGTTCCTAACCATAGCTCTAAACTTTACATGTTTAACCGATTTCCGTATTACCGACCCATATATATCGTGAACCTCCCACGGCTTACGTACAGCGTTGAAGACCACCCTATAGTTTCTGAAGATGCATCTATTCCTCCTCTTATAATCGATGGGAGTTTCGTATAGAATCTTCAAGTAACCTTTCGCTTCTAGTTCTCCGAGGACTTGTTTAACCATACGATAGTTCTGCCATCCGTAGATAGCTATATCTATATCGGGGTTCTCAGATTCCATACCTAGGAGGAGTGAGCCATGCAAACCGAAGTTATCTAAACTAACGTCAGATACCCTTGATATAAGCTCGATAAGCTCTACAGCAGCTCTACATATAGGTGGAAGAGAGCTGATACCTATAATCTTACGTAGCCCCTCATCCGGATAGTATATATCCTCGATTAGATCTTCTGGGACAGCTATAAGCTTCTTACCGTTCACAGGGCAATCGTATACATACTCCGGATAGTATCTTTCAAAGAATTCTATCATACACTTGTAGTTGCCAGCCGTATAAAGCGAAGCAGGTCTAACATACTTTCTACCCTTAAACATCCATTCATATCTAAGATACTCTACCCTAAGCTTATCAGAATACTCCTTAGGGATATACTTGAGGAACGCTATAGCTCTATCCGGTGGATGTTCGTAGCCGAATACGTAGAAGATAAACCCATCCTTACTATAGATGACATCACCATCGAGTATTCTTCTAGACATAAACTGAGACCACAACTGATAGATACCTAAAGCTAGAGATAAACGTTAAGATATAAGAAGTACGAATCATACTACCGGTTAAAGTGAATCTAGCATGGATGGATACGAAGCTAAATCATACCTAGCTACTACTAGAAACATAAGGAAAGGCCTTGAAACACGTAGCCTCATAGTAAAGGCTTTAAAGGAGGGATTAACCGATACGAACGCTATAGCCGAAGCGATAGGTAAATCCTACTCTGCAACGTTGAAACAGCTTAGAAGAATGGAACAGGATGGCATCGTAACAAGGATACCGGGTAAGCCATCTATATGGAGACTTACAGGTAGAGGTCAGCAGGAATTGTAGCTTATCTATAAGGGCCCACCCTCAGATCTCTCGACCAATTCGAGATGATGAAAAGAAGCCGTTTATCGGGTGGTAGGAGTTCCCTCCATGCTTACAAGCTACCTTCGGCTCCGGCTTCGGAACCTACGGTTAGCTGTAAGCATCCTCTTCCTCCAGGGATTCCTAGGCGGGGGACCTAGGGATCTCTGGAGTTTACATCTCCACTTTGACCTCGCGGAAGCATAGCAGTGGAGGTATAGTGGTGAACAGTCTCCTAGGAGGAGAGCCCCCCCGGCTAACTCTCCTCCTCCGGGGGAGGAGGCTGTCCACCACTATACTTCCGCTGCTACACCTCTACGAGGTCGCGGTGGAGATGTAACGAGGCGCCACCCGTCGACCGGCAATCTTATTTTCGGATAGGAATCAAATTTAAGTCTGTTGGAAAGATTTTTAGCGTCATAGGTACAGAAAAGTGTAGTTAGATGTGTTGGATGCATCCAGAGAAAAATTTATAGATTTGGTTATGTTGACACACATTTGTATATCTAGTTACCTCTCCTATCTAAATCTAGATGCTAGACGTTGTAGTGTCTCCTTTATACCTGTGTATTCTAGTTCTTCTGGTCCTAGTATCGCCGGCGCTATAGGTCCGTTTCTTCTTATCAACTCAGCCATCTGGAGTGCTACTCTACGTGAATGATCGAACGCTACATCTTCGAATAGATCCGCTGGACCTATCAATCTACCTTCAGCTAGCTGGAACCCTAACGCGACTACCCTAGGTGGTCCATCGAAGAATGAACATCTGCTATCCTTCAAACCTACAGGCATTAGAGGCCCATAGTGTGATCCTCTCATCCAGCCTGCTACGAAGTGTGGTGTGAAGAATGGAGCTAAAGCTTCACCGACAGCTGGGAGGCCGTGCTGACATCTAACTATACATACAGGATCATCCTTACCTACGTATCTACCAGCTATCAGACTTAACCTAGTTACGCTAGCTACAGCCGCTAGTAGACCATCAGCTCGGTACACCCTCTCTACGATATACCTCCCTGTAGTACCTATTAGAGCGAGTAGATCGTACGCCTCTTCAGGAGTCTTCAGATCGATGACCTTCCCCTCAACTACATCCATAACCCTGAAAACGAAGCCTTGATGCAACGATGGATCTATGACTAACCCAGCTGTATTCCATGGATCTGCGAACATCCTATATAGAGGTAAATTCCATGCTCCAGGCTCTGTTTTATCCGCAGCGAAGACTATTATAGGTTCGCTCCTCCTCTCCTCTATCTCCATCTCAGCTACTCCAGGACCCATACCTTTAACGTTGCCTGAAAACGCTTCGCTCAGTAGATCCTGACCGGCTGCGTATAGCTTCCTAGGGCGTGAAACCTTCTCCGTTACCTCCTTGAATACGTTCCAAGCTAGACCGTGTATCTTAGGGTCGGCTTCACCTCTGGTATGCGTCATAACGAGCTCTAGATCATCCCCGGCGTTGAATACGTAGTAGTCTATCAGTAGTCCTTCATCTTTAGCCTCCTGTAGGATCTTTTTAGCGAGGTCTATCTGCTCCTGGTAGACTATATGGTGTCCAGCTAGGGATCCTACATCGGCTTTTATAACAGATATAGTTACCTTCATCTATTCCACCGCCACAGGATGCACGTGGCATACTTACATATTAACGTTTAGCTTGAAGGTTTAGGATCCCGTCAGCTCATACTAGATAAAGCTATCTCCATAAACATCAGGAACTCCTCTATCCTTGAAACCGGTATTCGCGCTGCAGCAGATTGCAGGTGTCCCCCACCATGACCGCCCAGAGCTGTGGATAACCTACGCGTTAGATCGTTTAGATCTATCCTAGGATTACTGCTCCTTAAACTCATATAGGCTATACCTCCGCTTACGGTTATCGCTATAGCTACATCGGCTTTAGTACATGTTAAAGCATAGTTCGCGGCTTTACCTCCGAAACCGCTTACGGGCAGCTTCGATACGATAGCTATCCTACCTCTAACCGTAACGTTCTCCTCGATGTATTTGTATACCTTGTACTCCTCGCTCAAAGTTTTAAGGCAGCTCGATACTAACTCGGGTATACTGCTCGGGGGATTCCCCTGCGCCAGTTTATCTATAAGTTCACGGATAAACTTCCGATCTCTTCCCGATATCAAACCTTCGACTATGAACCCTGCTTCAAGGTATATGAGGCGTTTATCCCATAAGCTCAATGTATCCTTAACTAGCTGGGATTCATCGCACATATCACCTATCGCACCGTACGTCATAAGTATCCTAGAAATTCTATCATCAGGTTTACCTAACGCTTCATATACAAGCTGGGAAGCCGATACACCTAATCTATACAGGTATTTGAACCCATCTAGATCGATTGGAGGAAAACCTAGAGGCGGCGGGTGATGATCGATATAGTATATAGAGCATTTACTAGATGTTAAGCTTCGAATTAGATCTATAAGCTCGCTCATATGGCTCGTATCTACGGCGATATCGCATACAATTATAGTCGATGGATTCATAGATGATACAGACCTTAAAACTCTGTAAAGTCCTGTAGGCGTAGATATACGTATACGATCTATATCTATCTTCAGATTCCTTCTCAATAGAGCGGCTGAGCAGATACCGTCACAATCTTCGGGTCTTAAGATGAGACTCTCCGTGTGTAACGGCTACTATGGGTTCCCTAAACATCTAAATCACCGTAATCTATACTCCTCGGTTAAACTTAAAACCTCTTTGACCTATTTCTGTAGGTTTGTGAAAGCTAAGTTTAAACTGGTAGCCTTTGATCTAGATGGAACGTTAACTAGGACTGTGAGTGTATGGGAGTATTTACATAGGAGGCTCGGTACTATGGATAAAGCTAGGGTTAACGCCGATCTATTCTTCCAAGGAAAGATAAGCTATGAGGAATGGGCTAAACTCGATGCGAATCTATGGCGTGGTATACCTTTAAAGAACGTCATGGAGATTCTAACGGAGGTTGAATTCGTAGATGGAGCCGACTACGTCGTAGAGGTTTTAAGGGGGGCTGGTGCTAAGATTGTTATCATAAGTGCAGGTCTACAGGAGCTTGCAGATCTAGCTGCACGTAGGCTAAGCGTAGATTATGCTTTAGCGAATAAGCTTATAGTCGTAGACGGTATCCTCACAGGTGATATCGAAGTTAGGGTTGGTATAAACGATAAGGGTAGGATTCTAAAGTCCTTCATGAAGCTTGAAGGTATTCCTAGAAGCTCTACAGCCGCTGTAGGAGATGATGTAAGCGATATATCCTTATTCGAAGCGGCGGGGTTTAAGATAGCTTTCAACCCTAAGACCGAAGCTATAAGAAGGATGGCTGATGTAATCGTAGAATCTGATAGTTTGAAAGATATACTACCATATCTTATCGAGCCCTAGATCCTATGCTCGTCGCCCCTCCTAAACGTATAGACCTTAACTAGATCGGAGAGGAGGTATCTGAAGGCATCAGGATACTCTGTATGTATCGCCGCTACAGCTTTAGGTTTAATCCTCTCGACGATCCTACGTATATCGAGAGGATAGATATGCCCAGATGAATGTACATGGTATATAGATACACCGAATGTATGCAGCCAGTTCAATAGACGGTTGAACGCTATCTCCCTCTCCTCCTCGAAAGGCTCTGAACAGCTTAGAAGGTATACGCTTCCAGGAGGAGGTTTAATCCTTCTAACCTCTCTCTCGCTATAGAGACATGTAACTAGCATATACCTTTCAGGGTTACGTGTACAGCTATCCTCAACCTCTTCGAACGGTTTAATATCCTCACCTATCCTCGGAACTTTCAAGGATCTATCCGGTGATAGGTCTATAACCGTATCTATGATTCTATCGCTACATACAACCTCCCTACCAGCCCTGTATGCTACCTCGATCATCGTATTCAACCTATCGATATCTGCTGGAGCTATATCCACTATAACTAAGCCTCTACACCTCTCCACTATGCTAGAGGCTCTAGTAGCTACGTCGCTCTCGCTCGTAGGCTCTACAAGCCTACCTATATTCGTCCCCTCGCATATCAGTAGGGATACTCGATCCTCCAACCCATTACATAGATCTATCTTAGGCTTAAACCTACCGTGAAGCCTGAAATCCCCTGTATACGCTATCAACCCTGACGGCGTATATATCTGGAAGCCATAGGCTCCAGGTATGCTATGATCTACGCTTATAGGTTTAACTTCGATCTCTCCTATTCTTATAGTGGATCCGGTTCTGAACGTATCGAATCTTAGATGGGATGTACGGTATAGCAGGGTTCTCCTCCTCACACGTTTAGACCAGCCGTCTATGATTCTATAGGCGCATTCACCTAGGAGGATACGTGAACCTTCGGGTAGTATCGTTATCAGACGCCAATGATCGGTATGCGCATGCGATATAATGCATGCATCTATAGAGTCTATGATAGGTAGATCTGGAGCTAAACCTACGCGGATAACCTCATCTAAACTCTCAGGCTCTGAAAATATGAATTCGAAGTAGCTAGACCATAAGCGATAGTTTAAACCGAAATCTAGGAGTAGAGTAGCGCTATCATCTTCTAGCACCACCTGGTTTCCACCTATAAATCCTTCGATCCCACCGTAGAATCTAAGCCTAACCATACGCTAGCCTCTACCAGCTGCTGCCACTATCTTCACGACATCCCTATCTCTTAGTACATAGTCTTTAGGTAGTCTAACTTTAGTTCTGGCATCCACGGCGTAGAGCATAGTATTAGCTAGTTCGCTATGTATCTCCATAGCTAGGTCGTATACGGTAGCTCCTTGAGGCATGAGGAACGCATCTGGAAGGATGCTCCCCCTATGATCTGTAAGCTTATTTTCATCCTCGACCGGATAGACTACGTTCATACGTAGAAGTTTGAATACAGCTATATCTATAGCGTACTGTACACCGGTCTTAGATATCCTCTCGAAAACCCTCTCCGCTATGTATCTTAAAGCAGCCCTCTGCCTCTCTGATAGCTGATCGTAGGATCTAACCTTAAACACTTCATCCCCAGGTAGATACTCTATCAGTCCATCAGATTCAGCTCTCCTAAGGGCAAGCTCAGCTTCAGCTGAGCATGGGACTACAGGTATAGGCTTGAAGGCTTCTATAAGCCTCTCATAATTATCTTCAGCTCCATCTACATCCATCTTATTAGCGACTATCACCGTAGGTTTGGAAACCCTCCTAAGATTCGTAGCGAACCGCTTCAGATCTTCATCGCTCCATCTTTCGAAGGGTTCATCCTGAAGGTTTGATAGCTTAAGCGCTTCCTCTACGTGAGCCTTATTTATCTTTAGACCTGAAAGTAGCTGCGTTAACGCTGGGATCAACCTTATGGTACGGCTTTCGAGCATCTTAACTATCCTGGCTCTACTACCTTCAAGTATCTTGTATAGCCACATCGTAAGCTCCTCCTCTATATCGATTACATCCTGCACAGGATCCCCTATACCTGGAGCTACAAGCTCGCCAGCCTGATTTATACTACCTGATGCATCTACTACGTGTAGTAGTACGTCGGCTTGAGATGCTACCGTTAGGAACTGATTACCTAAACCTTTACCCATCCATGCACCTTTGATAAGCCCTGGTAGATCTATAAGCTCCACAGGTATGAATCTGAAGCCTCTTATACATATCGAGTTCCTAGGGTTATCCTTTACGCCGAACTCTGAGCATACACAGAAGCTTCTAGCATACCCTATACCTATGTTGGGCTTCTTAGTCGTAAACGGATAGGTACCGATTTCAGCTCTAAGTAGGGTTGCAGCGTTAAAGAACGTGGTTTTACCAGTATTCGTCTTACCTACTATACCGATCTTCACCGTCGGCATAACTAGAATAGTATAACGATATATGAGGCCTAAATAAGAGTTCTGCATCTATACGGATAGTAAGGGTTAATACGTGGTAGATGTCATGCAAATCTAGCTTGTCTTCGAAACCTTCGCATATAGAGTACATACGTAGATGCATCGAAGCTAGAAGCGAGTCTGACCGTATAATACCTGTATGGCTTCCTTTAATACCGTTCATAATGATCCTAATCTTTGTATGCATGTCGATGCTAGGTGTACTTATCTTCATACCATTACGCCATCGACCTGGTATAATCCTACCCCCGATCCTATGGTATACAGCGGCATCTATCATGCTGATAGCCGCTCATCTATTCAACGCGTATATAGTCTATAGATTGGTGGATAGGAGGAATAGACATTTCAGAAGGGTTCTGAGGCTATTCGAATCGATGAAAGATTATATCGTAGCCGTAAGCGTTGAGAAAGACGTATATGTGAGGGATAGACTTCAACTTCTAGAGAGGGATATTAGAGATGCGAGTTATGAGTGGGTTGAGAGAGATGCGTTCGTATGGGCTATCTTACAGTTTATACCCGTGATAGGCTTGCTGATCCTCATCTACGTATACCATTTCCTCAACAGGGACTTCCTAGCTCATAGTAGGATGGAGAGGTATACGTTGAGTAGTTTTTCATCAGTAGCTATGGAGGTTAACCCTAGATTCAGACCTATAGGGTTTAACCCAGATTATGTTTTCCCTGATAGGAGCACCGCCGTATACATAGTGGCTACGATAGCTACGTTAGGTCTATTCGTAATCTACTGGGTTTATACTCTTGCAAAGGATCCGAACGAGCATTTCAAAGAGCATAGGATCATGGAGGATAGGCTTCTCGAAGAATTATCTAGGATCGAATAGCTTATTCAACTCTACGTATAAGAGCATACGGTTTATGTGGATGCATCATAAGGATATCCCATGTTAAACCGGTGGGTTGGATATCGAACCTAGATGATGCATCCCATATATCCCTACCTAAACCGTAACCCATAGCTTTATCAGCGATCCTACAAACCTCTAAGACCTCCTCCAAACTACTGTACGATCCAGCTATAGCTATAGGGGTAGGTCTAGCTTTCCACCTTAACGATGCACCTACGATGAATCCTAGCGTAGATAGATTTAGGATCCCACTTAACGAAGGTCTTGAAGATAGATGTATAGATCGCCAGCTGAAAGTATGATCGCTATCCACGATAATCACCGTTAAATCCAACCCATATTCATCGGCTAGATCCTCTCTAATCTTCGAAGCTATCTCGTAGGCTTTACGTCTAGGTAAGGGTATGGATGCATAGCTATACGGTAGGTTATTCACATCCAACCCACCCTCGGAGAAATGCTTCAAAGCAGCTATAGGTCCAACATAGCGTATCGCAGCCTCTTTATGGCGAGCTCCATCACTATACGGATACATCCTAAGCTTAGTAAGCGTAGTAGGTTTTAAGCCGCATAGAACCCCGAGTATGTATCCCCAGAATACCGGTATCCATATCCTAGCTAGGATCTTAGCAGAGAATCCTGGTTTAAGCCTAGATTCGTCTACTAGGTAGCCTAGAGCTGTAGCTATAGCTTTCTCAGAGATTACAAGATAATCCCCGCTCCTAGCATAACGGCTAACCCTAGAGACGATCTCGCCTTCGAAATCGTACCTAGGTATCCAATAACGGCTCTCGAATACTTTAACCTTAAACTTCATCTAAACCTATACAGGTATCGGGTAAAGTTAATGAATCTGAGGCTTTAAGGATCGAAATTCTAGAGGTGAGCTTCGATGAAAGCTAGAATCCTACAGTATGGGATCGGACCTAAGAAGCAATACTCGAATAAACTGCTAGTTAAACCGGAGGGAGTAGAATCATATTCGGAAGCTTCGAGATTGATAGGTAGGAAGCTAATAATAGAGGTAAAGCTAGGCGGGAAGATGAGGAAGTTCCATGGAAAGATAGTAGCTGTACACGGACGAAACGGTGTAGTGATAGCTAGAATGAATAGAGGAGTACCTGGGACTATACTAGGATCAACGGCTGAAATCCTATAGAACCAACCAAAACCCTTAAAGCCCTCTTAGAATAGATAATACATCGAAGGGCAGCCCGGTGGTGCAGCGGCCAAGCATGGCGAGAGGCGGGTGAGGGCCAGCCCCCTCCCATAAGGCTCTGGATCCCTACAAGGGGAGGAGAACCCCGCCGACGGGAGTTCGAATCTCCCCCGGGCTACCAATAAATCCATCTAAAACGTGGAAAATTAGCTCGCTCCTACAGAGTTTAACCTGCATAGTATCGGCTAGGATATCGGATAGGTTACATAGACTGGTATATTAGTAGATTCGCTAGGCTAGACTATGTGCAAAGTTTATAATCTTCTTCAGATATACTTCCGTTACTCGTTCTTGTAGCGTTATGGTTTGCATCTATCTTTAAATAGCCTTTAGTCGATATAAGTTGATGTATATTAAGCGGCGTGACGATCTATGGGTATAACTTATGTGGAGGGTAAGGTTAGAGGACCGTTAGGTGAGAGGATCGTCCGCTTTCTAGTGGATAGTGGAGCAACGTACACCGTCCTACCGGAGGATGTTTGGAGGAGTATAGGGCTTAACCCTATGAGAGAGCATGAATTCATCCTAGCCGATGGCACGGTAATTAAACGGAAGGTTTCAGAATGCTATATCTCCCTACCACAGGGTGAAGGACATACGCCGGCTGTATTAGGGGAAGCAGATGATTATGCCCTTCTAGGAGTCGTAACATTAGAAATCCTAGGCCTAGTCTTTAACCCCTTTAAACGCACACTACAACCAATGCGGATGCTACTAGTCTAATGTCTGACGATACTTCAAACCTGCTAACAATCCTCTCAGCCTGTACACTTGTCGAGAACTTGAAGAACACTCTTAAGGAGAGAATAAATGTTCCTAATCTAAAACATGATACTTTGTCAAAATATAGCTATACAACTTTTACATAATTTAAAATCTACTTTCTGATAGATGCCCAACTAAAACATTACCTTCTTGAAAATTGGGTTCTGCATATACTGTTTGCTTCAATCTATCTTTAGCCATAACTAATGTTATGGAGGCGATGCGTGGTTGCATCATGAAATCTAGTCCCCTCAGGGCTTTATTGGGAATACAAAATCCCTTAAACACCGATATCCAAAGTCTCCTTACATCTTTAATTTCCATTCACTGCCAAATGTGTATAGTAAGTTTTGAGATATCTAATGATGTTATAATAAATTCTTCCACAGCGGTAATTATAGAATCCCTTCACAGTATTATGAGTGTATAGCGTAATAATGGGGAAAATCGCATTTCAGTATCTTCTTTAATGTAGTCTATATTGGATGCGAAAATCTTACATACTTCAACGACAAAACCTCTCTACCTCTTCCCTTAGCATCCATCCAACCTATAAATAAAAGCCAAGTTTTACTGTTCTTAATATATAAACAATATTTTGGGTTCCAACACCTCCTTTTATATCCTCCTGGATCTCAGCTTCACAAGGTAATATAGTAGGCTCTATCTTCACCAAATACTATCCACTATACTATTCTGAAGTAATTTTTCAGTTTAAATTATTCTTGTAATTTTCTTCATCTACGACCTTCACATATTACTCTACCCTAGCTTAAGCGGATATCGGAAGAATTAGATATGCATAGGATTCGATATGACATAGACTAATATTACTACAAAATACCTGAGTACAAAATCAAATCTGTACCTTTGATCGAGGATTCAAAAGCTATAGAAATCATTATAAAGGTTAAAATATGAAGACAATGTATATCTGATACTTCATAAATCTATTTTTCTTTCAGAATATTTGAATCTTAGATT
>JANXEK010000015.1 GCA_025058595.1 Candidatus Bathyarchaeota archaeon | reverse complement strand
GAGTTATAGCAGAAAACGTTATGGGTATACCTAGAGCTAGATTCGTAACCCTCGAAGAGTTGGTAGTCGTTACAGGCGATAAGATTACACCTACAGCTTCCGTGAAGCTTAAGTTTAAGGATAGGGTGGTACAAGCTGCAGCGGTAGGTGTAGGCCCTGTAGACGCCGCTATGAATGCCGCTAAAGCTGCTCTAAACCTTCTCGAACCTATAAAGCTGGATAGATATGAGGTTAAAGCTATCAGCGGCGGGACGGATGCTATAGTAGAGGTATCGGTCGTACTTAGTAGAGGCGATAGAACCGTTACATCATATAGCGCTCGTGAGGATATAGTCATCGCTAGCATAGAAGCATTGCTGGAGGGAGCTAACCTCCTACTAGGAGGTATAGGTAATGGTTAGGATGACTGGAGCTAAAGCTTTGGTAGAATCGCTGAAGAGGGAGGGGGTAAGGGTAGTATTCGGTCTACCAGGAGGAGCTATACTACCGGTCTACGATATACTCCACGATGAAACGGAGTTGAGACACATACTCGTTAGGCATGAGCAGTGTGCAGCTCATATGGCTGACGGGTATGCTAGAGCTAGCGGCAGAGTAGGCGTCTGTATGGCTACCTCGGGTCCAGGTGCGACTAACCTAACGACCGGTATAGCTACCGCTTACATGGATTCTTCACCTGTGGTAGCCATCACAGGGCAGGTTCCTACGAGCATGATAGGTAAGGATGCCTTCCAGGAAGCGGATGTAGTAGGTATAATGACGCCGATAACTAAGCATTGCTTCCAGCCTAGGAGTGCGAAGGATATACCTAGGGTCGTTAAGGAGGCGTTCTATATAGCATCGACGGGTAGACCGGGACCGGTACTCATAGATCTACCTAGGGATGTACAACAATTAGAGGCTGATATGGAGTTCCCTGAGAACGTAAAGCTTCCAGGATATAATCCTAAGCTAGAACCCCATCCATTACAGGTTAAGAAGGCGGCTAAACTCCTGATAGAAGCCGAGAGACCGTTCATCCTAGCTGGAGGAGGTGTAAGATTATCCGGAGCTTACATGGAGCTTATAGCTATAGCAGAGCTACTACAGGCGCCTATAGGTACGACGCTTATGGGTAAAGGTACCGTACCTGAGGATCACCCGCTCTGCGTAGGCGGGGTGGGTATGCATGGAGGGGTAGCTAACAAGGTTATATGCGAAGCAGACGTCATACTAGCCGTAGGCGTCAGATTCTCTGATAGGACTACGGGTAGATTCGATAGCTTCTGCCCTGAAGCCAAGATAATTCATATAGATATAGATTCAGCTGAGATCAATAAGAATATCAGGGCTCATATACCTATAGTAGCCGATGCTAAGAAGGCTCTAAACGCTATACGTGATGAGATATTATGCTGTACATCCAAATCCAACATAAATAGATCTGAGTGGATTAAACGTGTGAAAGAGACGGTGGAGGCGGCTAAAGGATACTTAGAGTGTGAGGGTGGGAAGCTTACAGCCCCAGCTGTGATACGTGAGATGCGGCGACTTATGCCTCGTAACTCTATACTGGTTACAGAGGTCGGGCAGAATCAGATGTGGGCATACCTACACTTCAAAGCGTTGATGCCTAGCGGATATATAACGTCGGGGGGCTTAGGGACTATGGGGTTCGGCTTCCCAGCATCCATGGGAGCGAAGATAGCTAGACCGGATCTACCCGTCGTAGATCTAGCTGGAGATGGAAGCTTCCTGATGACGGAGCAAGATCTAGCTACATCGATAGTAGAGGATATACCTGTAACGGTCGTGGTATTGAATAACGGTGTACTAGGTATGGTAGCGCAGTGGCAGAGGCTATTTTATCGTAGAAGGTATAGCCATGTACATCTCGGTAGGATTCCCGACTTCGTGAAGCTCGCGGAGGCTTACGGTGCGGATGGCGTGAAGGTGGAGAACTTAGACGATTTCAAGGAAGCTTTCACCAATGCTTTGAGAAACGATGTAACGACCGTGATAGATGTGCTTATAGATCCCGAGGAGGATGTTCTACCGATGATACCTCCTGGAGGATCGTTGAAGGATATGATTTGGAGGAGGTGAAACCTCGATATGAGCGAGCATATAATAGCTGCGATAGTAGAGCATAAACCCGGTGTTCTGTTTAAGATAACGAATCTTATAAGGCGTAGAGGATTCAATATATCGAGTATATCTGTAGGTTCTACCGAGAACCCGGATTTAGCTAGGATAACGATGGTTGTAACGGGTGATGAAACTACGATAGAACAGGTAGCTAAACAGCTACAGAAGATAGTGGAGGTTATTAGGATATCTAGGCTTAACCCGTCTGAGAGTGTGATAAGAGAGTTATTACTGGTTAAAGTTCACGTAGCAGATTCCAGGGCTAGAAGCGATATAGTAAGCTATACCCAGATATTCCGCGGAAGGATAGTCGATGTATCCTCGGATAGCATGGTAATAGAGGTTACCGGCGGTTCGAATAAGATAAACGCGTTCATAGAGCTCATGAGGCAGTACGGGATAAAGGAGCTAGCTCGAACAGGTATAACGGCTTTAGCTAGAGGAGAAAGAGGATCTAGAGCGTTGGACTGAGCTCTACATATATACCTTTATCTTCTAGGCTATGATATAGTTGAGCGGAGGGTGTAAGTGTATGTTCTATACGTCGATCTATGCGAAGGGGTTGGAATTGATCTCTAAGTTTCCGTGGAGGATAGGGATAGTGGGGTTTATGGTTTACCCTGAGCTTCAGAGGACGAATGTAGGTGTCGCGGAGAAGTTGAAGCCTATACTCGAGGATAGGTTCTTCGACCTCGTAGAGCTTTACGATGTGAGCGACGACGATTGGAGAATCTTAGAGGGTTATAGGTATAGGATGGATTTCTCCGTAGGTGTTCAACCAGATATTCTCGCGAGAGGTGTGAACCCATCGTCTATAGATGAATCTGAGAGGGGTAGAGCGGTTGAAGCTTTGAAGGGTAGGGTGAAGGTAGCTGGTGAGAGGGGTATCAAGTATCTAGCTTTATGCTCCGGACCATATCCGAGTGGGGGATCGATCGAGGATTCTAAGGAGGCTTTAGCGAATACTCTGATAGAGCTTGCATCCTATGCATCTAAGTATGGTATGACTATTCTCCTAGAAAGTTTCGATACTAGATGGGATAGGAGGAGGTTGATAGGAAGTTTAACCGATACGGCAGATGTTCTGAGGAAGGTTAGAGCTAGGTGTAGCAATGTAGCGTTGCTATGGGATCTAAGCCATAGCCCACTCCTAGATGAGGAGCCTGAGATGTTGAAGTGGTATAGCGATCTTATAGGCCATATCCATATAGGCTGTGCTAAGAGAGTGGATGGAAAACTACTTGATACACATCCAGGTTTCTATAGGCCTGGAGCTATAAACGATGAGAGGGATGTAGCGAGGCTATTGGAGGTTTTATACGATATAGGTTATAAAGGTGCTATAAGCTTCGAGGTTAGACCGGAGGAGGGGCAGGATCCGAGGGAGGTTGTGGCTACCGCTAAATCCGTATTAGTGAGGGCATACCAGATTTTCATGGAGAAGAAACTAGGTTGAGAGGATGGTACTATGCTTAGAGTCTATAGAGATGAAGATGTATCCCTAGAACCTCTCAAAGATAGGCTGATAGCCGTAATAGGATATGGAAGTCAGGGTAGAGCTCAAGCTTTAAACTTCAGAGATAGCGGGTTGAAGGTGGTAGTAGGCGTTAGACCTGAAGGCGGATCTTGGAAGCTAGCGTCTAGCGATGGATTCGATGTATACCCGATATCTGAAGCGTGTAGGAGAGCCGACGTTATACATATACTGATACCGGATATGGTTCAACCTCAGGTTTACGTTGAGTATATAGAGGGTTGTCTTGAACCTGGTAAGACTTTAGGGTTTGCTCACGGATTCAATATACACTTCAAGCAGATCGTTCCACCAGATTATGTAGATGTAGTTATGGTCGCACCTAAAGCTCCTGGGCCTAAAGTTCGTGAACTATACGTTAAAGGATTCGGTGTACCTGCGTTAGTAGCAGTATACCAAGATTATACCGGTGAGGCTTGGAGTAAGGTTTTAGCTATGGCTAAAGCTTTAGGATGCACTAGAGCAGGTGTTATAGAGACGACGTTTAGAGATGAAACCGAGAGCGATCTTATAGGGGAGCAGACCGTCCTCGTAGGAGGTATCCTGGAGCTTATAAAGAATGGGTTCGAAGTTCTAGTCGAAGCTGGGTATCCGGAGGAGCTAGCGTATTTCGAAGCATGCAACGAAGCTAAGCTTATAATCGACCTCATATATGAAGGTGGGTTTACGAAGATGCTTAGAAGCGTATCGGATACAGCTAAGCATGGAGGTTTAACGGTTGGACCTAAGATTATAGATCAGAATGTTAGGGAGAATATGCGTAGAGCGGTAGAGTATGTGAAGAGCGGTAGATATGCCGAGGAATGGATTAGAGAGTATAAGGCTGGTATGCCTAACCTTAGAAAGCTTCTATCAGAGATAGAGAACCATCCGATCGAAATCGTAGGTAGGAGGCTTCGTAAACTTTCAGGTTTAGAGGAGTGAAGCCAGGACCCCGTCATACTAGACTTCTATCGACGATAAACTATCCAATACGTCTCGAAGCATCTTCCACGTTTGCTCACTCATCGAGCTTAGAAGTCTAGCATACTCGATAAACCTTATCCTATACTCACCGTAGTATGGGTTTAACTCTTGTATCTCCTTCACGACGTCGAGTATCCTTCTAAATCTTCTAAGCATCTTCAACGTGTAGGTTAAAGAGGCTGTAGAATACCTAGCTATATCCTCAGGATTAACGTATTCTAACATGGTTAAAGCCAGAGTCATGTATGAGAGATGATGGATACACTGTATGACAGACATTACGCGGTCATGCTCCTCCACCGTGGAGAAGATTATGTTAAGGTTAGCTCCTCTAAGCAGCGATACGAGTCTATCGAGAGATTCATCCGAATACCTAACGGGGATAACCACTACCTTAAGCTTCGACGATCTTCTGACGGATGGACCGAAGAGCGGGTGTAGGCTTATATACTCGATATTATTTGGTAAGATTTTAAGAACCTCAGGTACGATATACGTTTTCACCGATGATATATCGGCGATCACCGATCCAGCCTTTAATCTATGAGATATCTTCGATACGGTATCTACGACGAAACGGGATGGAACGGTAACTATGCATATATCGGTGTACGCTACAGATTCGTATCCACCCCAATCAACCCCTATACGTTTAGCTATAGTTCTCGCTCTATCCGGATCTCTACTCACGAGTATGAGTTTAGATACGCTAGCTTTAAGTAGACGCGATAGGAGGCGCCCCATCCCTCCTGAGCCTACTACCGCTAACGTTAAGCTACCCTTCTGTAGGAGCCTAGAATCTTCACGAATAGAGTCTTCTCCTTCAAACATTCTAAAGCCTGTTTGCAAACCTCATCCTCCCTATGACCTTCAAAATCTACGTAGAATAGATATTCCCAAGGCCTTTCTTTAATCGGACGAGATTCTATCTTAGTTAGGTTTATCCCCTTTTCAGCGAATACGGATAGAGCTTTGTAGAGAGCCCCAGGTTTATGAGGCGTAGAGAATACTATCGAAGTCTTACAACCTTCGATGTGAGGGGTATCCTCCCATCCTAGGAGGAAGAACCTCGTATAGTTATTTCGGTAATCCTCTACACCTTTAGCTATTATCTCGCCGCCATAAAGTTTAGCCGCGAGCTCCGAACCTATAGCCGCGGTATATTCGCTCTCTAACGCTATCTTAACAGCTTGACTCGTACTTGCAGCTTCACGTATCTCTACATCTCTGAGAACCCTAGCTATGAAGCTTCTACACTGGTTTATGGCTTGAGGATGACTGATAAGAACCTTGATATGTTCTATCCTGAGCCCAGGTTTAGCTATAAGGTTAAGCCTTACTCTATGTTCAAGCTCCCCGCATATCTTAAGCTTGGTTTCAAAGAGTAGATCTAGAGTCTCGTTTACACTACCCTCTATAGAGTTCTCGATGGGAGCTACACCGTAATCTGCCTCCCCCTCTTCGACAGCTCTAAACAGATCCCTTATAGATGGATACCCCTTAAACTCAGCGTACCCCTCAGACGGAAAGAATTTTCGAGCAGCCTCCTCTGTGAAGCTACCCCTAGGCCCTAGGAAAGCTACCTTCACCGGGTTTTGAATGGAACGACATAGATCTATAATCCTGCGATAGACATCTACCACGGCGTCAGGGTTTAAACCTAACCTTAAAGATTCGATTCTAACGTTAGAGAGAACCTCCCACTCCCTACCTAGATCTACGATACACAGCTTCTCTTTACGTTTAGCCTCGCCTATAGCTTTAGCTATCGAAACCCTCCTAGCTAGAAGCTCTACGATACGTTTATCGAGCTCATCTATCTCTCTACGTAGCTCTTCCAGATTCACCGCTAATCACCGCCGGTATCAATCCTTGATTCAGACAGTGATCCGCTATAACGAAAGCTAAACATCCCTCTACGACTGGGAGGGCTCTTATACCTATACACGGGTCGTATCTACCCCACGCCTCTATATGATCGATAGTCATAGTCTTAAGGTTAATCGTCTCAACCCTCTTACCTATCGTAGATGGAGGCCTAAACGATACACGAATATGTATAGGGTTACCGGTAGATAACCCTCCGAGAATCCCCCCGCATCTATTACTCTTCTGCGATACCCTACCATCCACTATGGTATACGGATCTATAAAATCAGAACCTTTCATCGAAGCAGCTTCGAATCCTAGACCGATGCTTAAAGCTCTCACCCCAGGAATAGCGAGCATTATAGATGCTATATCGACGTCAAGCCCGTGGAATATAGGATCGCCTAAGCCTGGAGGTACGTTGAAAGCGAAAGCTTCAACCATACTACCTATGCTATCACCCTCTTCCACAGAACGCTTCAAAATATCCTCCATACCGGATATAAGCTCCGGTATAGCGCATCTAACAGGGTTTTCATACACCTTCCGTAACTCATCGATGGTAGGAAGCCTCCTAGAGGATACCTCTCCGATCTGGCATACATGTCCATAAACCTCTATACCTATTGTTTCTAGGAGCTTCTTAGCTACAGCTCCAGCCGCTACGAACGATACCGTAATCCTACCCGAGAATCTACCGCCGCCCCTATAATCGTTGAAGCCGCCATACCTTATGTAAGCTGGGTAATCAGCATGACCAGGTCTAGGTTTAAACCTGAAAACCTCGTATGGCTTAGAATCTACATCCCTATTGCCTACCACTATACATATAGGTGCACCAGTCGTATAACCATCCAGAATACCGGAGACTATCATAGCTTTATCAGGTTCAGCTCTACTCGTAGAGTATGGTGTAGATCCAGGTCTACGTTTATCGAGCTCCCTCTGTATATCCCTCTCATCTATCTTTAAACCTGCTGGGCATCCATCTACTATGACCCCTACCAGCTTACCATGGCTCTCACCGAAACACGTCATCACCAGACGTCTACCGAAGCTATTAGCCGACAACCCTGAATCTACCTCCTAAAGCCTCTAAATCCCCTAGGAATCTAGGATAGGATTTAGATACAGATTCAAACCCATCAACGGTAACTCCCCGGCGACTACCTAAACCTATCACCGCGAAAGCCATAGCAATCCTGTGATCCATCCAAGAATACACATACCCTCCGTCAACACAACCGGATCCATGAATCTTTATAGAATCTTCATCTACCTCGACTTCAACCCCTATACGTGTAAGCTCCGATGAAATAGCTTTCAATCTATCCGATTCCTTAAACCTCAGCCTCCTACAACCCCTTATAATAGATACTCCTTTACAGAAGCATGCTAAAGCCGCGAGAGGAGGGGCTAGATCTGGGGAATCTCTAACATCTACTTCAAACCCGCCTATCAGGTCGCCGGTACCTTCGATTTCGATGTATCCATCGCCAAACCTAACAGCCACCCCGAGATCTCTTACTATATCGACTATCATTCTATCCGGTTGTATATCGAATCCTGCGAGGCTATGGATCCTAACTTTAGATGGGAGTATAGAGCATGCTGCGATTATGAACGATGAGGATGAATAATCGCCTGGAACCGTACAGGAGGTTGGAGGATGATACTCCTGCCCAGCTTCTACTTCGAAGTACGAATATCCTGTACGCTCAACCTTAACCCTGAACATCTCCAACACAGTTAACGTCATATCTACGTAGCCTTTAGATTCGAGTTCACCTACTACCCTTAGAGATGAATCCCTCCTAGCTTTAGGTAGAGCTAAAAGTAGACCGGATACATACTGAGAACTTATACTACCGTCAACCCATGTACAACCTCCAGGTATACCTCCACCGAATACTACTATAGGTGGGAGACCGTTCATACGTGTAGAGTAAGCCTCCACGCCAAGCCTCCTCAACGCATCTAGTAGGGGTCCCATAGGCCTCATCCTTAGCGATTCATCCCCTGTTAGTACGGTTATCCCAGGAGCTAGCGGAGCTACGGCTGATAAGAAGCGTATAGCTGTAGCCGATCCACCGCAATCTATCACATCGCTAGGAGCCTCTAAACACCCTGAGGATGATACCTTAACGATGTTTTCGCCCGGTTCGATCCTAGCACCGAAAGCCTCGCATGCTTTAACTACGGCGAGCGTATCATCGCATATCGATGGATTCTCTATATACGTAACACCGCTTGATAGAAGCGACGCTATAAGATACCTGATCATATAGGATTTCGACGGTTGGCTGCGTATAGAGCCCTCCAACCTATCGGTATGCTCGAATAGAACCTTCAATACATCTAATCCTCCCTACGACTGTACGCATAACTATTATTCGTACCTACTACTTTAACTTCACCTTCCAGTTTAGACCATCTATCCACCACTCCATCGACTCTATCCTCCTTTACTATCGCAGCTAACGCAGGCCCCTTACCAGATGGAGAGGCGGCTAACGCTCCGGCATCTAAAGCATCCAACAACGGGTTTACATCGTAGCCTAAAGCCGAAGCTACGGCTAAGCCGTTAATATTCATAGCCTCAATCCAGTATCCAGCTACGGCGAGACGCCAAGCTAACCTGAAAAATCCCTCCAGCCTCTTAAGGATACCTACATCTACATCAGATGTATAACGTTCCTCTTTAGGTATGTATAATACTACTCTCAAATCTTCACCGGGTCGAGATCTATATATGATGTCACGGCTGAAATTATCGGTAACAACCATGCCTCCAAGCATAGATGCCGATGCATCGTCGAACGCTCCTGTGATCGTCACGCCGGCTTCAAGAGAAGCATCTACCGCTATATTCAAAGCTGTTTTCAACTTATCCCTAAGGCTATCGAAGCTTATACCTAAAGCTTCGATAGCCGCTAGTACGATCGCGTTGGAAGCCGCGCTACTGCTCTTCAAACCTTTAGCTATAGGTATATCGGATCTTATCCTCACATTAGCTTCGTATCCGCTTGTTAACCCTGCGTAACGGGTAACCTTCGATATACAAGCTTCTACAAGCTTCGTATCCCTAGGCTGGAAGCCTTCAAACTCTACATATAATCCCCGACCGCTTTTAATCTCTACGTATGCTTCGAGATGTAGATCTATACTCAGAGCGGCACCTAGACCTGTAGCTAGAGCGTTAACGATCGAAACCGCAGCGGACGTCGCAGCTCTACCTCTCCCCATATTTTGACAGCCCCTCCTCCGCAGCTTTGAACATGACGTCTAGAGGGGGAAATCTACCGAACCATAGTTTAAAGGAGTACGCCGCCTGGTATACTAGCATCGGTAGGCCGTTAACGGTGGTAGCTCCTCTAAGCTTAGCCTCGATTAGAAGCTGAGTCTCTGGGGGCCAGTATATCATATCGAAGACTATATGCTTGCATCCTATCAGCGATGGTGAGATGGGGCATCCAGGTGTAGTCATCCCTACTGGGGTAGCGTTAACTATCACATGAGCTTTAGGTATAGCCTCCTCCTGGTAATCCTTAGATAAGCCGCCGTATGTAAGCTTAGCGTTGGAGTATGGTTGAAGCTTCTCTACTATAATCTTAGCTTTCTCTATACTCCTATTAAGTATCGTTATACCGCATGGAAGCTTCGATAGATGGTATATCAATGCTCTAGCAGCACCTCCAGCCCCGATCACGACTACATCGAGACCATCCAGATTTTTCACCATAGATTTCAGGACTTCGAAAGCGCCTAATCCATCGGTTGTATATCCTACGAACACTCCATCGACCTCTACTACGGTGTTAACGGCTTCCACGAAGATAGCTTCTTCATCAAGCCGATCGAGGTAGGGGATTATCTCTGTCTTGAAGGGCATAGTTACGTTAAACCCTTTAACTCCGAGTGCTTTCATACCGTAGATAGCCTCTCTAAGCGTACCTGGTTTAACGTGGAACGCTACATATACGGCATCTATGCCTAAGGCATTTATAGCGGCGTTATGTATTAGAGGACTTAGACTATGCTCTATAGGGTAACCTATAACGCCGTATATATTGGTACGAGCAGAGATCTTCATAGCCCTAGAGCCGTGTATACTTGTCTAAGTCTATCGATAGGTATCTGATCAGGGGCTGTCTGCTGCTCATAGCTTAACGATGCGTAGGTATACTCAGACCCGTAAAGTGGGGCTAGTATACGTGCGGGTAAGCCGAAACGTCCCATAGAGACGCAGACGACTTTACCCCTCTTAGAAGCGTTCACCGTGAAAGTTAAGAGTAGGAGGCTATCCTCCCAGCTTCTAGCGTAAACAGCTATCTTGCATATATCGCAACCTGTACCCTTCATAGATTCGAAGAGGGATGTAAGAATATATAATCCAGGTGTCCCATCGAAGTCGTGATGCGAAACTATAACTTTGACACCGATGCTCTTTAGCTTTTCCACGATCCTCTCGATATCCATAGTATCGCGTTCTACATCGATATATTCTACACCTAAATGCGCAGCTTCCTCCATCAGTTTAATCCTAGATCTTTCACTCCGCTTCCAGAAGCCTCCATGAGATCTAGATCTGATGGTAGCTATAACAGGTATACCTAGATCCCTCGCATAACTGGTAACCGATTTGAAATCACCTATATCATCTAGATAATCTAACCTCAACTCGATAAGATCCGCTTCAGCTTTACAAGCGTCATCTATCAGGGGGAGGGCTTCACTTGCACTCCTACACGGTATAGGTACGCATATCCTAGGCTTCAAAACTTGGATTCTTCACCTCTCTATCACACGCATAGAGTCGACCAATCTTCCGAGATGTCTCGCACCAGGTTTTATATATACGAGAACCTCGTTACCAGGCTGAATCTCAGCTATAGATTTTGATCCATCAGGAGTTATAAGTCGTATAGTCTCAGCATTCTGGAGTATAACTTTACCGGTGTATCCCTCGCATACGGCTTCGATAAGTATAAGTGGTCTCCACTCTATCTTAACCCTACATACATCTACAGGTCTACATCGACCCTTTTGATCGACTACGAGCACATCGCTACCCGCCGATAGTTCTGAGAGATACCTAGTCTTATCTCCAGGTACATATACGTATAGGCCTACAGGCCCTGCGTTAACTCTGAAAGGCCTAGGCTGCAAGTATGGATTCTCCCATACCTCTGCTTCGACTAAGAAGAGGAAATTCGATTGGCAGCCTACAAGCATACCTTCACCAGGCTTCATAAGCTCACATGTATCTATGCACACCCTAGCGCCTAAACCTATAGGTTTAATAGAGGATACACGAGCGGGTCTAAGATCCAGATGCCCCATACCCTTAAGCATAGATCTTAACGCTGCTATAGATGCGGGATCAAGCATCTTAACGGCTAAGCCGTCAACACCTAACTCTAATATGTTAGCTAGTAGTAGAGCTTCATCGATAGAGTGGGCTTCAGCTAAAAGCTTCACCCTCCCTTTGAGCATCGCGATTAGATTCTCTAAAGGTATCACACGCCAATCCCTACACTTAACTAGTATGAATTCTAGCAGACCAGATCTCGTATCGATGCTATCGATAACGCGGGATGTAGACTCTATATCTACACCCGCCTTCAATTCTAGTATATAAGCAACCCTCCTACCCTCCGATACGTTCTTCTCAAGATCTTCGACGCTGTACGCTATAGCTATACCTGGCTCGCTCTTAGTGGGAGATATCTTAAAGCCTTGACTATAGGGTATAGCGATCTTTGATTCGATTATCACCCCGTCGCATATATCGCTAAGCTTAGAAAGAATCCTCTCAACTTCTTCGAGCTCTACATCCGAGGGGAATGTAAGCCAAAGCTCCTTCACCTATCAGACCTCCTACTAGCGAAATCCGTGAATCGTTTATACGCTTCTTCGAAATCAATTCCCTCATGAACTATGCTATACAGGGCGTAAGCCATAGCTTCAGGAGGTTTAGCTTGAAACACATTCCTACCTATAGATACCCCTTTAGCCCCAGCTTCTACAGCTTCATACACCATCCTGAGAAAGGATTTAACATCTGGAGATTTAGGTCCGCCGGCTAAGACTACCGGTACCGGGCATGATTCGACGACCTTCCTGAAACTCTCCTTATCACCTGTATAAACGGTTTTAACTACATCCGCACCTAGCTCCGCTCCAAGCCTAGCCGCATGAGCTACCACCTCTACATCATATTCAGACGAGATTTTAGGACCTCTAGGATACATCATAGCTAACAGCGGTATCTGCCATCTATCGCATAGATCGGATATCCTCCCAAGCTTTCTAATCATATGATGCTCCCTCTCAGCTCCAAGATTTATATGGACGGATACAGCATCAGCACCTAGAAGTATAGCTTCTTCGACCGAAGATACCTGAACCTTCCAGTTCGGATCCATACTCCTGACAGTACTCCCAGAGAGATGTAGTATCAACGCTAGATTACCGTTATCGATATATTTAGCTATACCTTTATGGAGGACTATAGCGTCTACGTAGCCGCATTTCAAACTATCCACGGTACGCTGCATATCTGTTAAGCCTTCCATAGGACCAGTGGTTACGCTATGATCCATAGGGACTATGACAGTCATGCCATCACTCCTGAATATCCTACTCAACCTCCTCTCCTTACCCATGTAGATCCTCATACGATACCCTCCTTAACGAGGAGCTCTGCTACTAGCACAGCTCCTTTAGCCGCGCCTAGACGAGTATTATGCGATAGGAGTATATATTTGACACCGTTTTCTAGAGCTGGATCCTCTCTTATACGCCCTACAGCTACAGCCATACCTCCATATAGATCTCTATCGAGTCTAGGCTGAGGACGGAATGGGTCGTCAAAGCATACTATAAAGCGTCGAGGAGCTGAGGGAAGCCCTGAATCCTTGAAGACAGATTCACCGAAACTTATGAACGCCTCTTTAATCTCCTCTATAGATGCCCTACGCTTCAAAGAAGCGTAGACAACCTCCGTATGACCATCCTTAACGAATACACGCGTACACGTACAGCTTATCTTAAAATCAGCGGGTTCTATCCTATCGTTAGCTATGGATCCTAGAATCTTTTTACTCTCGATTTCAACCTTCCACTCCTCTCCTTTTATATACGGTATGATATTATCTATTATGTCGAGCGCTAATACACCCGGTGATCTACCGGCGCCCGATAAAGCTTGCATCGAGGTCATGATAACCCTTTCTAAACCGAATTCATCCATAAGAGGTTTCAACGTTACGACTAAACCTGTAGTGGTACAGTTCGGTATAGGAGTTATGAAGCCTCTCCATCCTCTACGTTTCCTCTGTATCTCTATAAGCCTTGTATGCCCATCGTTAACTCCAGGTACTAGTATCGGTATATCCTCCTCATACCTGAAAGCTGATGCCGTACTAACTACAGGTGTCTCCTCAGCGTATCTCGGTTCGATCTTCGAAGCTACATCAGATTCTACGGCTGTGAATATTAGATCGAAATCTGATGGATCTATATCCGATGAATCCTCAACCTCCATATCGATGAACCCCTCAGGTATAGGCTCATCGCAGAACCATCTAACCTCGCCCTCAGACCCCTTTAAAGCCTCTATATATGGTTTACCGGCAGATCTAGGTGATGCTGCGAGGCACTCTACTTTAAACCATGGATGGTTATCTAGAGCTACTAAGAATTGCTGACCTACGACGCCTGTAGCGCCTACTACAGCTACACTGTACACGGATTCCACCTCTCATCGAAAACACTTTTCAGAATGGAGAAGACTACATCTTTAACACTCCAATCGACTAGGATGAAGACTGTAGATGATACCGTGTACACACCGTGTATGTTTATATTCTTCTCGCTTAAAGGTTTGGATACACTCGCTATAATCCCTGGCGATTCCTCGAGCCCGAAGCCTCTCACAGCTAACATACATAAACCTCTACGTACGGCTATAGCTTTAACCTTCCCACTATACTTCTCGACTAATCGGTGGACTCTATCGGCTATATCGATGCATAGATCCTCAGGCATATATACTATTATGGATCGATTATCGCATGATAAACCAAGCATGGATCCGGTGGAGCCTATTATCGATAGGGTTTCGCATAGGATCTCGGTATGCGAAGCTACATCTTCGCCTAAAATCGTTATGTATCCTATAGGTTTATCGTATACCTGCGTTACATCCATCCTCCTTTCAAACCCACCTTTTATTATGGTACCCTGATCTTCGAGGCTTGCAGATTTAAAGCTTAACACTTTAACATCTATCGATGGATCCTTATACGCTAACGCCTTCTTATGGATGAATTTAGCTCCGACATCTGCTAGTATAGATAGATCATGCACGCATATCGCATCTATACGTTTAGGGTTGGAAACTATCTTGGGGTCGGCAGTCATGATGCCATCTACATCTGTTACAAGTATAACCTGATCGGCGGAGAGACCTTTAGCTACAAGGAATGCTGTGGTATCGCTTCCACCTCTACCGAGGGTAGTTATACAACCATTTCTTGATCTACCTATGAAGCCAGGTATCACAGGTATGATACCTGAATCTATTAGAGGTTTAACGTACATGTTTATCCGTTCTATCGATTCATCTAGCGGGGAGGCATCTCCGAAAGCTTCATCAGTTATTATCGGCCAATCATCGTCTCTAGGATCTAGGAATCTAGCTTCTAAACCGGTGGATTTAAGTGACGCGGCGAATAACCTGGCGCTAAGCCTTTCACCCATCGATAAGACTTCATCTCTAAACCTAGGATCACCTCGTCCTTCGCATACAGATTCTAGAAGCTCTATCAATCTATCCGTGGTATCCCCTATAGCAGAGACTACGACTACGATTTTATATCCCTTCCTAACAGCTTCGACAACCTTGGATACAGCTAGCTTGATACGATCTGGCGTAGCTAAACTTTTCCCTCCGAATTTAACTACGAGGATTTGCGTCGCCATATACTCTCACCTTTATTACTACTATGCATATATCGTTCCTTGGCTACCTCTATACGAGGTGCATAGATAACGCATAAAGTACTGCTTATAAACTTATCTCTTCCTCGATCGATCCCTCCTCGATCGATCTTCTATAAGCTCTCCAAGCTATATATATGGAGATAGCTACGGCTATAACGAAGGCTATAGATATCATCGTAACGGCAGCCGTTATTTCGGTATACATACCTGAAAACCTGAAGAGCGGTAGAAAGGAGAACCATAGAAAGTATAGTATGAGTGCTAGTAGGAAGAGGTTTATAACCGTTAAGATTACCGGTCTAGTCCTTCTATTCAAGCATTTATCCTCCTAGGGGTTCGCCTTTACAGTATACGATACTTCTAAACCTTCTAAGGAAGTTAGAGCATAGGAAGCATTGTATAAACGAGACCCGATACCCTAATACCGGGCAATCTACAGCTTCCCTCCTCATCCTACCTACCATACTCTTACTAGCTCCCTCTAATTCGCTGATAAGCTCCTTCGGAACTTTCACAGCTCTACTAACCTGCTCGACTTTAACTTTGAATCTAGCATCATCCATATCTGGGAACACTTAAAATGCTTATAGATTCAAGATTATAAACCTAACTTTAAGAGGCGGTAGGTATGAGAGAGAAGTTGCTAGTTAGAAGAGTTAAAGATTACGGTTTAAAGGAGCATATGTCTATCGGCGAGCTTATAGATCGTATGGAGTGTAGCGGAGGGTTCACGGCTAAAAACTTAGCTGAAGCTGTGAGGATACTCGTAGATGTGTTAAGGGATGATGGTTATACTCTACTATTCTCGTTTCCCGCTTGCATAGTAGCTACAGGTCTTAGAGGCGTTATAGCCGACTTCATAGGTAGAGGATACGTAGATGGGATAGTTACGACGGGTGGAACAATAGATCACGACATAGCTAGAGCTTACGGCGAATATTATCACGGATCCTTCGATCTAGACGATGTACTTCTAAGCAAGCTTAACATACATAGACTAGGTAACCTGCTGATACCTATGGAGAACTATGGTTTATCGATAGAATCGAAGATTATGCGGATCCTAGATGAACTGAGCAGTGTTAAGGATAGATGGAGTGTACGAGAGTTATGCTGGGAGATAGGTAGGAGGATAGAGGATGAAAACTCTATACTCAGAGCGTTATACCTACGTAAAATCCCGTTGTATTCGCTCGGAGTCCTAGATTCATGCTTCGGCTTCCAGCTATTTCTACACTCCAGGAGGAGGAGATTCGATGTAGATTTCTGGAGCGATATGAATAGCCTTCTGAATCAAATCTACGATGCTGAGAAACTAGCTGCGTTGATAGTAGGTGGAGGGATAAGTAAGCATACAGTAATCTGGTATAGCCAGTTTAGAGGGGGATTGGATAAAGCGATATATATAACGACGGCGGTTGAATACGATGGAAGCCTATCTGGAGCTAGACCTAGAGAAGCGATAAGCTGGGGTAAGTTGAAGCCTGAAGCGGATTACGCGGTAGTCGATGGTGAAGCGACGGTAATTCTACCTATATTATTGTTAGCGGTATACGAGAAGATAGGGGATCGGTAGATATGTTTTATTGAGCTTAGATCGTCGATACAAGGATAGCGCCGCATAGTATAGCGATGGTGCCTAATATAAGCTTCAGATCTATTATCTCAAGCTTCGGTAGATAGCGTCTCGCTAATAGTATTACGAATAAAGGCTGGGTCTGTTGTAGGGATGTTACTATCGAGACATCGGCATAAGTTAGAGCGTAGGATGAGAGTAGATGCCCGGTGGCGATACCTATACTAGGCTTCCATAGAAGATTGAAGGAGCGCCCATCGATAAACCTGGTGGAGTTGTGATTCCTTCTGTTTAGAGCTATAAGTATGAAGAAGTATAGGATAGAACTCGAGATATATCCTAGGAATATGCCTACCGCAGGTGCATTCCATATATTCAGCCCATACTTCTTAGCGACATATCCGATCCCACCGAAGATGGAGGATGCAAACGGGTATATCAAGTATCTGATCTTAAAATCCTTTGTACGAGCATCGTGACTGATGGAAAGCTGGATCGCTATGGATCCTATGATGAGTAACAGTATACCAAGCCATAGCGTATACGATGCCTCCTCCTTCAATATCATATAGGCGAAGAGTGTACTGAATATCGGAACCGAAGATGTTAGAGACGACGTTATAGTTACACCAAGCTTCTCTACACTCATATAATACAGTATACGAGTGATTCCTGGCTGTATAAATCCTGCGAGTAGGAAGACCATGATCGCTCTGAAATCCGGTTGAGATCCTATAGAAGCTATGGCTAGAGGTGTGAAGAATAGTATACCGGTAACCGTTAAAACCAGTGAAACAGCTAGAAAGCCTGCTTCTTCGATATTCCGTCTTATCGATATATTGGATATAGCCCACGTTAAAGCTGCAGATACAGCTAAGACTGATCCCAGCAATGCTAGAATAGCTTACGGTGGATTACCTTAAAAGCTTAAGCTTTCCGGTTATCGTATTCACGAGTTCTATCGGAGCAGGCCCTATAGCTAGGCATGTCACGGTTCTAGGCGGCACCTCTGTCAACCCTCTATCCTCTATCAACGCTGAGGGGAGACCCAACTTTTCAGCTTCCTCCTTCAATCTTAGAAGCTCTTCGAGTGTATCCACGTATAGGACCACCTTCCTCTGACCCTCCTTCATCCACAACTCCCACCACACCGGTTTCTGCACCCTAGCTTTCTCCGAAGCCTCTACGGCTGCATGAGCAGCTTGAGCGCAGAGCTTCCCCCTAGATAGATTCAAATCTAGCCTGACGATTATATTCTGCGTATACTTGAAGCTAGAATCTTCTGACGAGATATATCCCTTGTTATAGCCGCTCATCGAGGAGTAAGCTTCACCTCTATATGAACTTCCTCTGGGATCCTTATCCTCATGAACCTCCTCATGAAGCTTTCGTTAGCAGGCACTTTTATCAGACGTTTATGTATCTTCAGAGTCCATCTATCGAATGTATGGCTACCCTCACCGCATGGAGTCTTCCTAGTTACGATCTTCACGCGTTTAGTAGGTAGAGGTATAGGGCCTGAGATAGGTACACCAGTCTTCTCAGCTACTTCTCTTATCTCTCTACAGACCTCCTCCAGCTTCTCCAAGTTGGTCGATACTAGCTTAATCGAAGCTACCTGAGACATAATGCCTAAACCAGGTGAAAGAGGAGGAGAGAAACAGTTATTTTAACTTTTCATCAAAACGTTATGGTGACTATCCTTTAACCTCGAGAGATTCTTTCTGCGTTATCTCCTTCACTATACCTGCAGCGATCGTCATACCCATATCTCTAACTGCGAATCTACCTAGCTGCGGGAACTCGGAGTATAGCTCTGCTACTACAGGTTTAAGCGGCTGGAATCTTACTAGAGCGACATCGCCTGTTCTAAGGAATGATGGGTGATCCTCTAAAACTTCACCTGTCCTAGGGTTAATCTTAGCTATAAGCTCCGCAAACTTCACAGGCACTGTAGCAGTATGTATGTGAAGTACCGGTGTATATCCTACAGCTATAGCCGTCGGATGGTATACGACGACTATCTGGCCTATAAACTCTCGTACAACGGTGGGTGGATTATTCACCGGACCTACTACATCGCCCCTACGGATATCGGTACGGCTTAAACCTCTAACGTTGAACCCTATATTATCGCCTGGTATAGCCTCCTTTATCCTTACATGATGGGTCTCTATAGATCTAACTTCACCTATCCTACCTGATGGAGCGAATACAACCCTGTCACCCTCCCTAAGTACACCTGTTTCAACTCTACCGACAGGAACTGTACCTACACCAGATATACTATAGACATCCTGTATAGGTATTCTCAAAGGCTTATCGATAGGTTTAGGTGGGACTTCGAATACATCTAGAGCTTTAAATAGCGTCGGACCCCTATACCACGGCATCTTATCGCTCGGTTTAACAAGGTTATCACCGGTCCAAGCCGATACGGGTACTATAGGTATCCTAGATACATCGTACCCGACAAGTCTGAGGAGGCGTTCTACACCTGATTTAACCTCGTTGAATCTTGCTTGACTCCAATTCACAGATGGATCATCCATCTTATTGATAGCTACTACAAGTTGGTTTACACCAAGAGTTTTCAATAGGAATGCATGCTCCCTAGTCTGCCCCTGCGGACCTATACCAGCTTCATACTCACCTTGCTTAGCAGAGACTACCAGTAAGGCGCAGTCAGCTTGACTAGCGCCTGTTATCATATTCTTTATGAAGTCTCTATGACCGGGAGCATCTATCAATGTGAAGAAGTACTTATCGGTCTCGAACTTCGTGTAGTATAGGTCTATCGTTAACCCCCTCTCCCTCTCCTCCTTAAGCCTATCTAGAACCCATGCAAACTTGAAGGTCTCCTTACCTAAAGCTCTAGCTTGCTCCTCATACTCCTTCAACGTCTTCTCATCTACCGCTCCCAATAGGTATAGTAGGTGGCCCATCATAGTGCTTTTACCGTGATCGACATGCCCACATACTACGAGGTTTAGATGAGGTTTACTAGAGCTCATCTCTGGAATATCCTTAGAGAAGCCTATTTATAAACTCTACCCTAAACAAGGGACTGCTCAGCAGTTTCTGAACGGATAACCTTTATGGTATTGCAACCTAGATAGGGTTGGTAATGGAAGATACTCTATTAAAACGATAGCGATATACAGCTGGGTATGGCTGGCAAAGCTATTCGAGATTACCTGGAAGCTGCGGCGATACGCTCCAATTCATCCCTCTTCTGAATAGCGTAGGATTTAGCGTTTCCATCAGCTGCTAGTATAAGTTCATCAGCGAGGCATTCGTCTATGGTTTTAGGATTCTTCCAAGCAGCCTTTCTAGCCCCCTCCACTATCCATCTTAGAGCTAGGTCTAGCCTACGTGTAGGCGATATATCGACAGCTTTGAAGTATACTATACCGCCGTATACAACTTTAGTGACATCCTCGCATGGAGCTGCATTCTCTACAGCTCTAACGAGGACCTCTATAGGATTCCTACCTGTCTTTAGATACACTAGATCGAACGTGTTTTTAACTATCTTTATAGCCTTAATTTTTTTACCGGTATTCTTACCTGGTCTCATAAGCTGGTTTGCAAATCTCTCGACTATAGGGACATCGGCTTTACCGAACTTCCTATGTTCATGTCTACCGCCTGTATACGGTATAGTGATAGGTTTGAGGCATATGTACCTCCTTAAACCTGGATCCCTTACCTCTATACCTGTAAACTCCCACTTACCGAAGAGTTTAATACCCTGGTACAAATCTGTGTGACTCACATCGGATCTACCTCATAGGCTTCTGAGCTTTACCCTGAACTAATAGCTTAAGCGGAACACCATTAACCGTCGTAACCTTAAACCTTACACCTGGGATGTCACCCATAGATCTACCCCTGGTACCGCCTATACTTTCTATCAACACTTCATCATGCTCATCTATGACGTTTAGAGCTCCATCACCTGGGAGGAAGGCTGTCACGACTTTTCCATTCTTTATAAGCTGTACACGTACACACTTCCTGATAGCGCTATTAGGCTGCTTAGATTCGATACCGACCTTCTCGAGAACTATACCTCTAGCCATAGGTGCGCCTTCGAGAGGATTAGCTTTTATATCCAACCCTAACATCTTACGCTTATACTCCCTAAGGCTCCACCTAAATTTCTTCCTCCTCTTCTTAAGATTCCTAGCCGCGAATTCCCCAGGCATAGCTTAACCCTTAACCATACCTTCCCCTTTTACTTATGAGAGAAGGACATAGATACCTCCTTTAAAAATTTACCTCCGCTACAAACCTAAGCCTCTCTCACGACTACATGGTCTATATCGAAGTACCGCTTAGCTATCTTCCTAACCCTATCTATATTCCTACCATTCCTACCTATAGCTAAACCTTTACTCCTAGGTTCGACTATGGCTATAGCTATCTTACCTTTACTAGGTCTCTCGATTATACGGATCTCTTTAACCTTAGCAGGTGTGAAAGCGTTCATCAAAAGTTTAACAGGATCACCGCTATACTCTACTATCTCTATAGATTTCCCAAGTATCTGCGAGAGACGTTTAACGTTAACGCCGCTCTTACCTATAGCTTTCCCTACGTCACCCTCCTTAACTATGAATATTACCCTACCCCTTTCGCTGTCTATTATGCAATCCTGGCACTCAACTTGAGCTACGGTCTCCAGGAGGGTTATGTACTGCATCTCATCTTTAGTAAATCTTATCTCAGGCATCGCGTATCACCTAGGCTCCACCCCTAATAGCTCGAATACATCGCTATCACCTGGATCCCTTATACCTAAAGCGGATACGGGGAACGGTTTACCGCATGCTCTACCAAGTTCTATACTCGACCCCCTATAAATATATATAGGTATACCTGCAAGCTTACAGTAGTAGGTTATACCGTCAGCTAGATTTTTAGGAGCGTTCTCCGCTAAAACTACTAGCCTAGCCCTTCTAAACATAACGGATCTAAAAGTCGATTTAGCTCCTATATACACTCTACCTGTTCTTACAGCGTTAAGGATCGATCTGGAGATTTCCACCAGGGAGATGGCTTATCGACCTCCTACCCTCCACCAGGTGGAGCGCTTAAAGGCTCCATATAGATATCCACGAAACCGGTACCTATAGGGGTTACCTGACCCACTATTATATTTTCGGTTACACCTTTAAGCTCATCTAGGGAACCTCTTACGGCAGACTCCACTATGCTAGGAACCGTTATCTCGAAGGCAGCCTTAGCTAGTGGGCTAGGCTTTTGACCCGCTATCCCATGACGACCTATCTGCGTAATCTTACCGGTCCTAGTCATCATATCGGCTACGAGCAGTATGTGCCTTACATCTAGATCTAAACCTCCACCTATACCTTGGAATACGTTCATTACCTCGTTTATGATGGCACTCCTAGCAGCTTCTATCCCCAAAACATCGCATACCTCGAAGAAGTTATTCGTCTCTATCCTAGATGGATCGATACCTTCGATCTCCATAACTCCCGCTAGGTTTGAACCTTCAGCTAGGAGGACCCACTCCCCCTTATCCTCAGCTACCTGAACCCTCACTATACCCTTCACACCCTTCACATGGATAGACAGTATCTTGGAAGCAAGGATTCTTAGGGATGCCTCATCAGGCATCCTACCACCCCTATATCTAGCGATCATCAGATTACGCTCCGGCAGTATGGAGAACTCCACATCCTTAATCTGAAGTCTATCTGACAATATATCGTACGATACTCCACGCGCATTCATCTCATCGATGTTGAGGATAAACTCTATACTGCCACTCTCTATATTCAATATATACTTCGCTACTATATCCTTAAACGTAGTGTAGACTAGCTCTTGTGCTATCCTAACAGCTTTCTCCCGATCGTAACGATAGTCTTCGGCTAGTCTTATCGTCATCACCGGTGTAGATGGTGTTCTACGAGCATCTACGATCTCTATAAGCCTAGGCAAACCCAAAGTTACATCTCTCTCCTTAACACCAGCCCAGTGGAATGTTCTAAGAGTCATCTGAGTACCAGGTTCACCTATAGACTGAGCGGCTACTATACCTACGGCTTCACCTGGTTCGATTTGCGCCTCCTCATACGCTCTATAAGCTTCCTCTAAAAGCTTAGATATGAAAGAGTTAGAAGCTTTAGATCGGATAGCTATATCCCTGATATCGTCGATTATCGATTTAGGTAGGATCTTCTCAAACCTGGATAAAAGTCTATTTATCTCCGAGTCAGAGGCTGGAGGTTCGTTTAAACCTATACCTCTAAGCTTTAGCTCATCGCGTAGACGGGCGACGTTTACAGCTTTACCATGATCACTCTTCGATGGATCCACGCCATCCTCGCCATACCTAAACTGAACTATAGTACCCAGTATATCGCGTACGGTACCATCATACTCCACCCTAACAAGTTCTAGAGCATGGATAAGCCTCCTCTGTAGATAGCCGCTCTGCTGAGTCCTTACGGCTGTGTCTACCAACCCCTCTCTACCACCCATAGCGTGGAAGAAGAATTCTGTAGGCGCTAACCCTTTGAGGAACGAAGATTTAACGAATCCCCCCGCCTCAGGGTTTGGATCTCTAGGTTTGAAATGCGAAAGGGCGCGCTCCCTTAATCCTCTTGGAACCCTCCGTCCTCTTACAGATTGCTGTCCGAGACAGGCAGACATATGTCCTATATTCAGAGCTGAACCTCTAGCGCCAACCCTACTCATTATAACACCTCTATTCTCCATAGTAAACGATGATTCAGCTATCTCGTCGCATTTCTCCCTCGCTTTAGCTAACTCATCTACCACCATTATCTCCAAGCTCTCCTCCATACTCTTTCCAGGCAGTTTAGGCAGCTTACCCTCTTCAGCTTGCTTAATTATCTCTAGAATTCTACGGCTAGCCTCGTCTAAAGTTTCATGCACTCTTTCCTCGCTTTCCTTAGTTAACTTAAGCTCATCTAAGCTATAGGAGAAACCTTTCATAGAGATGAATACGTTGAGAAGTTTACATAGCCTTGTTACGAATACTCTGCCAGCTTCGCTACCATACCTCTTCACGTATACGTGTAGTAGTGTATCAGGCTTCTCAACCCCTACGGCACCCTTATCGATAACACCTCTAACCAGAACGCCATCCTTAACGACTATTATACCATCATCCGGGCATTCCTCATCTTGAGATGCATGCTTATGCTTACATACAGACGATTTACCGATATAATTGAAGTCTTTAGGTAGCAGTAGGCTGAATATCTGTTTACCGCTCCATAACGGCTCAGGCTTATCGACTATAGGCGGAGGCAGCTCGCCTGTATACTCTATAGATGCTAGAAGCTTACCGACTTCATCTTTAGTTAACAGTGTTTTTCTACGTGTCAATAGATATGCAGCCGTGAGATAGTCCCTCGTAGCTCCTATTATAGGGGCGCCATACCTAGGTGATATTATCTGGGTTTGGACTTGTGCTAGAAGCTTAGCTTCAGCTTGCGCTTCTTCGGATTGAGGTACATGGAGGTTCATTTCATCCCCGTCGAAATCTGCGTTATAGGGTGTGCATACCGCTAGGTGCAGCCTGAATGTACGGTATGGCAGGACTTTCACCCTATGAGCCATTATAGACATACGGTGGAGGGATGGCTGCCTATTGAAGAGAACTATATCTCCATTTCTTAGATGCCTTTCTACGATATAGCCTACCTGAAGCTCCTCGGCTATATGTTCCCTATCAGAGAATTCAAGCCTTATACGACGCCCATCAGGTCTTATAACGTACACAGCTCCGGGATGCTCGGAGGGTCCGCGTCTAACGAGTTCTCTCAGCTCCTCGATATTCCAGACCGTAACCTTCTCCGGTACGGTAAGCTTAGTAGCTATCTCTAGAGGTACACCAACCTCATCTATCTCTAGATTCGGATCGGGGGAGATAACGGTTCTAGCTGAGAAATCTACACGTTTACCAGAGAGGTTTAACCGAAACCTACCCTCCTTTCCTTTCAATCTTTGAGCTATCGTCCTGAGAGGCCTACCGGATCTATGTCTAGCAGGTGGTATACCTGGAGTTTCGTTATCGAAGTATGTTGCTACATGGTATTGTAGAAGATCTGCAAGCTCCTCTCTTATAGCCGTAGGAGCGCCGCTCTCTATACACTCCTTTATCCTCTCGTTTATCCTTACGATATCGACTAGCTTATGTGTCAGATCATCTTCAGATCGTATACCGGATTCTAGCGTTATCGACGGCCGAACCACGAGCGGTGGGACAGGTAGCATCTGTATGATCATCCACTCTGGACGAGCTACCTCAGGATCGTAGCCGAGCAGCTTTAGATCGTCATCCGGTATTCTTTCTAATCTACTCCTTATAGTCGCCGTATCTAACGATACCTTCCCTTTTTCGCTGACCTCGTAGAAAGTCGTAGGTTTAGCAAGCTCTATCTTAACCTGGGGCGATTTACAATGCGGGCACTCATAAACCTTACTAGCCTTCTTCACTATAATCCTCCTCAAAGCCTCCGGATACTCTCTATCCTTAGAGATACGCTTCAACAATCTGCTATACTTAGCTATATCCTCCTCCGGTAGTAGGAGACGACCGCAATTTCTACAGGTCACGGATAGAAGTTCGTAGATATATTTCACGAAAGCTATATGGATTACCGGTACGGCGAGCTTTATAAAGCCGAAATGTCCTGGACATCTTGATGCGAGGTTAAAGCATGTCCTACACGCTTGCCCAGGTTCTAGAACTCCCATCCTACTATCCATTAAGCCTGAAGCGATAGGCATACCATCTTCATCGTATGTATCTGACGTCGTTATATCTACGACCGAAAGCTTCTGTATATCGGTAGGCGAGAGTATACCGAACTTTATACCGGCTATTCTACATCTAACCGCTTCTTCCATACTCATACCTCTAGGATACCTCCTCTATTATAAGCCTAGGAGCTATACATAGACTCATAAGCTCCTGGAGTAGAAGTTTAAAAGCGTAAGCTACCGTTATAGGGACTATCCTAGCCTTATTCCCACAGATATGACATCTATACTCTTTCCGTCTATTATCATAGTATCCTAGGAAGCCGCAGTTTCTACATACGTATATCGTCGTCGCGTCTGATTCTTCTAGAAGTCTATCCTTCAATAGAGCGGCTGCACCATGAGCTATCAAGCAATCTCTCTCCATCTCACCGAACCTTAGACCTCCACCTCTAGCCCTCCCCTCTGTAGGCTGACGTGTAAGCATCTGCACTTGTCCTCTAGCTCTCGCATGTATCTTATCGGATACCATATGGTGGAGCTTCTGATAGTAGACTATACCTATGAATATATCGGCTTCGAACTTGTATCCTGTGGTCCCATCGTACATTATCTCCCTACCACCATACCTGAAACCGAGCTTCCTAAGAATCTCATCTAGCTTATCTGCAGAATCGTTTATGAAAGCCGTCCCATCCATGAATCTACCGGTTAGCGCTCCGATCTTACCGGCGATAGACTCCATAAGCTGTCCGACCGTCATCCTAGAAGGTATAGCGTGCGGGTTTATTATGATATCTGGAATAAGTCCATCCTCTGTAAACGGCATATCCTCCTGTCTGAACACTATACCTATAACACCCTTCTGCCCATGTCTGGAGGCAAATTTATCTCCAAGCTCAGGTATCCTCTGTTCTCTAACCTTGACCTTAGCCACCTTATTACCTTGAGCATCGACGGTTAATACCACCGTATCGACTATAGCTGGCCCTTTAGATTTAAGCGAGAGAGAAGTATCCCTACGGGATATACCGTAGGCGCCTAGCTCGCGGTACTCCTCCATGAATCTTGGAGGGCTAGTCTTACCTACAAGGGCATCCCCTGTCGAAAGCTCGCATTCGGGATAGGTTAAACCATCAGATTCAAGCTTCTCGTAGTAGCTTTCACCTTTATAACCTTTAGTCTCCGATGATGGTATCTCGAATCTATCCGTCTCCCCACCCATATACTGGTAGCATTCAGCTTCGTATGTCTTGAAGAATGTAGAACGCATCAACCCTCTATCTATAGATGATTTATTGAAGATCACGGCATCCTCCATATTGTATCCGGAGTACGAGATGATAGCTACTATAAGGTTCTGCCCGGTAGGTCTTTGATGGTAGCCCATAACCTCCATAGGCTTAGTCTGAACTATAGGTATCTGCGGATAGTGTAGAAGATGCCCACGGCTATCCACTCTAAAGTAGTAGTTCGTGGCGTATACACCTAAAGCCTGCTTAGCCATAGCGGCTTCGTAGCTATTCCTTGGAGAATGGTTATGCTCAGCGTAGGGTATGAGCGAAGCGCATACACCGAATATCGTGTAGGGAGCTATCTCTATATGGGTGGTCTCCATGCATATATCTTCGTAGTTTAAGGCTACTAGACAGTTCTCCTCCTCTTCAGCATCTATATACTCGATTATACCCATACGGACGAGTTCATCCCATGTAATCGCCCCCTCCTTTAAAGCATCCATATGATCTCTACCGAGTAGCGGACGGCCACCATCCACAATTATAAGCGGACGTCTACACCTTCCAGGATCACAGTTTACATATAATTCGTTAACATCTCCGAAATATGCTACGTTAACCTCTGAGCTTAGCCTTCCAACCCTTCTAAGCATTCTGAGCTCTCTAGCTAGCTCTCCGGGATTGTATGTGAAGCCGAATGGAACGCCATCAAGGTATACACGGGAAGCTTTAAGCCTAACAGTATGATCCGCTTCATCGAACGGTATGCATCCAAGCCTGACTAGGACCTGCTTAACCTCCTCGATATCGGCTGAAACCGATATATTCGCCATCAGAGCTAGATTCTTAACCAAGCCGCAGTTAGAGCCTTCAGGGGTTTCGGTAGGGCAGAGACGCCCCCAGTGGGTTGAGTGTAGATCTCTAGCCTCGAAGTTTGGCTGAGTACGGCTTAACGGTGATTGAAGCCTTCTAAGATGGCTTAGGGTGGATATAGAATTTGTCCTATCTAGGAGTTGGGTTACACCGACCCTTCCACGACCCCAGTTCCCGGTAGCTAGAGCATGTTGGATACGCTCGGTTAATATGCTAGGTCTAACGATCGATTTCAAAGGTATGACTCTGCCTCTCTCCAGCTTTCTGTAGAGCTTCTCAAGTTGGTAGCTCATATCTTTAACTAGATCCCTGAATACCGTTCTGAATAGATCCCCTAGAAGCTGACCTGCAAGTCTTACACGTTTATTAGCATAGTGGTCTTTATCATCCTGCTTCCTCAAGCCTAGACGTAGCTCTATAATCCTTCTAACCATCTCGGCGAGGAATATTGCTTTAAGCCTCCTAGAATCGGGTGTCCTACCTAGGTGTAGAAGGAAATTTCTATCAAGTATCATCGAAGCTCTACTCTTACGTCTCTCAGGGGATTGAGCGAACGCTACACGATTCCCTATATATAGTAGAGCATCATCCTGCGTATCTATACCTGGAACCTTATCGAAAGAAGGCTCAAGCCACTGGTATATGCTGGGATCCGGGGATACAAGCTCAGCTATCTCTTTATCCCTCTCTACACCGAGAGCCTTCATAACGACTATTAATGGAAGCTCCACGGGGACGCTCGGCATCGAGACAGTTATCGATCCATCCCTCTTCATCTTAACCTCAACTTTAGTCCTATAACCTATGATAGTGGAGAACACCTTAGCACGGTAAACCTTAGCATTTTCATCGTAATCTACGAGTATACGGTTCGGTGCTAAATCCTCTATACCGACTATAATTCTCTCAGAACCGTTTATTATAAAATATCCCCCAGGATCCTCCGGATCTTCACCTATAGCTATAAGCTCATTATCAGTCATCTGGCTTAAAGGGCATATCCTCGATTTAAGCATGATGGGTAGATCCCCGATGTGTATCAATTCCATCTTACCCTCTCTACCATCTATAACGGGTGTTACCTCGAGGTAGAGCGGCGCTGCGTAGGTAAGGTTTCTAAGCCTACAGTCCATAGGTGTAACTTCCGTTTCAGATCCATCGACTTCGGATACCCTCGGTCTACCTATGTGAATCTTACCAAACTTAAGCTGTATATTGATCCCTCTAACATAGACAGAAATACCACCTACACTCTCTACTATAGAATTCAGATCGCGTTCGACGAACTCGTTATAGGAATCAAGATGCTGACCAGCAAGCTTCCTAGATTGGAAGAAAGACTTCATCAAAAGCCATAAGTCATCCGAGGAGAGCCATGGGCTTCCAGATCGTTTATCCGTCAAATACGATCAACCCTCCGTTACGTACCTATAGGCTATAGCAATCCCAGCCGTAGGGCTTCTACGTCTAATCCTAATAATATCACCCGGTTTACCGCCCACAGCTATAACTGCCGGGTCTGAAGATCTTATTAAAGGTAACTGGTGAGGCTCCACCCCATACTTTTCAAGGATATTCTCAGCATCTACATAGCTAAGCAGCTCGTGTCTAGGTACAAGGAAGTGATCTAGTATGTTGAATTTAAGTCTAGACCTATTTTTCAAGAGAATTGAACCTCCATCACTAATACTTGAGGCTAAACTAGAAGCGTTATATACTGACTTATAAATATTGCTCGAGTATGTCTATGAAGGTTTATTAGCTAGATGCGGATAGAATAAGTGGGTGTCTACGAAAGTATGTCGAAGGTAGAATGGTATCAAGAGGATTTCTGGGTTAAAGTTTTCACATCACCGCCAGATGCCGTGGATCCAGATGAAAATATTATATGTACATACTATATAGAGCCTAGGGCTGGTATAAATCTCAGGGATGCAGGCATCTATGTAGCAGCTGAGGAGAGTATAGGTACATGGACTAGGGTAGGTACTATGCAGGATTATGTTCTACGATATGCAGGCAAGGTTTTCGAGACCATAGAACTAGGTGTCGGGGGTATAGTTAAGATAGCCTATCCGTTAGATCTATTCGATCTGGATGCTGGGATAGCGCATATGTTGAGTATAGTAGCTGGAAACCTATTCGGGGTGATCGCGGTAGATAATATTAGGCTTCTAGATCTAGAATTACCAAGAGAGTACGCAGAGATTTTCAATGGACCTAAATTCGGTATAGAAGGTGTTCGTAAACTGGTAGGTACCGATGCGAAGCCTAGACCGCATCTAGGAACTATAATAAAACCTAAGGTCGGACTTACAGCTAAAGATTTCGCTAGAGTTGCATACGAGGCTGCGATCGGAGGGGTAGATTTCATTAAGGATGATGAAACTTTGACAAGCCAGAAGTTTAACACTATAGAAGATAGAATTACGCATGTAATGGCTGCTCTAGATAAGGTTAAATCTGAGACTGGAAGGACTGTAATCTACGCATGCGATATAACATCTGACTATAACCGTTTATTCGAGCATGCGGAGACCGTGCTTGAGCATGGTGGGAACTGTATAATGATCGATGTGCTATGCGCAGGTTACTCTGCTTTGAGAGCTTTAGCCGAGGATCCATCAATAAAGGTACCTATACATGTGCATAGAGCTCTACATGCTGCTATGACCCGTAATCCTAGGCATGGCATACACATGATGGTTATAGCTAAACTCGTAAGATTAGCTGGCGGCGATCAGCTGCATACAGGTACCGCCGTTGGGAAGATGGAGAAGCCTGGAGGACCCGCAGAAGCGTTAGCTGAATGGAGGGGTGTGAGAGCTATAAGGAGGATAAACGATATGCTTAGATCACCATGGTTCCATCTTAAAACGGTGTTACCAGTTGCTTCAGGTGGTATACATCCAGCGATAGTTCCGGATAACCTTGAAGCTCTAGGTTCACCGGATGTACAGGTCAACGCTGGTGGAGGTATACATGGGCATCCTATGGGTAGTAGAGCCGGTGCTACCGCCATGATGCAAGCTATAGAAGCGTATATGAACGGAGTAACGTTAGAGGAGTATAGTAAGACGCATAAGGAGTTAAAGATAGCGTTAGAGTATTGGGGCTACAAGTTTAAATCTGAAGATTGAAGGGGCAGATCTATCGTAAACTTAATCTTATACGTCGAGATACCCTTATTTTTTTGATGATGAAGGATTCTGGGGACAACTGAGGACCCCTATGAAGAGTTTGCCGAATACTGATCGTTACAAACCTCTGATAAGCTTTATAGTCCTTTCCGCTAATCCTGATATACTTGTAACACCTATACCTGAAACGGCGGATGCTACCATATCGTTCAAAGGTTGGATCCAACCTTCTGGGATACCCTTTCTACCTAGCATAACGCCTAGTATAGATCCTACGGTAGCACAGTTGCAATCGGTATCTAAACCTGATAGTAGAGCGTAGCATAACGTTCTAGCGAAATCTCCTTCACCCCATAGAAGCGATGCCGTAACTATAGCGGCGTTATTTATCGTATGGACCGGATGATAGCCGCCATACCTAATAAGTATTTGATCTAAAGCTTCGAACCATGATAATCCTTTACGGTATAGATCTAAGACGAACCTTAAAGCTTCGGATAATCTACTCTTAGACGGAATGCTCTTTAAACCTTCCGATACTAGGTCGATCGTAGATTTATGGTAGAACGCTAGGGATACAAGGGATGTTACATACAACTCGCCGTATATCCCGTTCTTTGTATGCGATAGGATAGAATCTTTGAAAGCGTAGCTTAAAGCCTGTTCGGGTTTACCTGGAGATATATACCCCCAGAAATCCGCTCTTATCTGAGCACCGATCCATTCGCGGTATGGGTTGAGATAAGTAGCGGTAGTTGGAGGTTTCAACCCTATAACCAGGTTTCTGTAGGCGGCTCTTTCAGCAGTGTATACAGATTTATAGGGTAGATGGAGGAGCCACATCTCGCCTATATCGATCGAATCGAAGGCTGATCTATACCTCTCGTAGATTAAGAGGTTTATTATGGTATAGTCGATGTCGTCATCCCTCTCCGCCATAACGATATTCCCTCTAGTTAACCTAGAAACGCTACGACGCTTCTTTTCGTCAACCTCGCTGAACGCTTCGAAGGGGATGTAAGGCGTCTTCAACGGATACTCTCCTATCCTAGATAGGGCATGTTTAATCTGACTGTGTGTCCACCCCTCGACCGGTTTACCTAGCATACAGCCGGCACATCTACCAAGCCATCCGCCTAGAATCTTATCCGGTATAGAATCCATAGGTATGGGGTATTCTTCGAAGAAACCGGGTCTCTCTCCTCGTATACTAGACCAATCCGTAGGCTCTATGTAGCTATACGTATTCCTAGGCTTACAGGATTCGAGCTCAAAGTATATATCCATAAGCATGTCTATCGAATTAGCATCGGATATTCGCATCGTATAATCCTCGACATCTACCGTAAACCCTTCCTCAAACCTTTCTAAAACCTCGTATCTTAACAGCAGTTTAAGCTCATCTATATCCGTCAGAGTATGTAGAGGCTTCATACTCTAACTATCGATCTACTATGCATCAATCTATTTAAGCCTAAATATGACTGTATATGGGAGATACTTAAATCGAATACTAGCTAACTAATCGATCTTCTAAATGTATACTCCAAAGGATACCGCCTAGAAGATGTCTCTGGAACCATTCTTCACGCCAAATCTTCGTGAAATGCCCGAATCCTGTGTAGAATACACGTCCGGATCCGTAGCTATGACACCATGTCAGAGCGTAGTAATTATCGCTTCGGGTACCTTTACTCAGATCTACAGATGAGTTATCGAGGCGTATAAGCGTATGCGTACGATTGGGATCCCAATCTTTGAACGTATAGACCTCCTCCAATACTTTAAACCTTGATGGTAAATGCCTAGTCGACGGGTGGCTACTATCTTCGACTATCACGTAGACCTCCTGAGTCCATGGGTGAGAGTGGAAGTATCCTCCCAGCATCTCGCCATACTCTCTGAAGTTATAGAACGTATCTGTAGCATTATGTACACCTACAAACCCTCTACCGCTCCTCACGAGCTCTATAAGGGTCTTCTTAGAAGATTCTTGGAGGGGTGGTTCACCCGTCGTTAGGAATATGAAGCAGTCGAATTCTTTAAGCTTATCTTCAGATAATTCTCTACAATCCTCTGTAGCGTATACATCGAATAAACCTGTCCGTTCACCTAGCTTTGTTAAAACTTCTACGGCTGTCGAAAGATATGAATGTCTGAAACCGGCCGAATGCGTGAACACCAGTACTAGCGGCTTCATACAGCATCTAACGTAACTATCCCATCAGAAGAGATAAGGCTTCCCTTCAATATTTTTAAACGTCGATGTTGAAACATCATATTTCGGTGGTGGGCTATAGTTGGACAGGCTTGGTATAGGATTCATAGGCTCAGGTTTCGTAGCTAGATTTCACGCATTAGCCTTGACAGGTGTTAGGGGGGCTGAAGTAGTAGCCGTGTATAACATCAGGGAGAGAAGCGCTAGAAGGTTAGCTAGCTGTATAGAGGAGCTTGGTGTGGGTAAACCTAAGGTTTACACCGATCTGAGAGGTATGCTTTCAGATCGATCTGTAAACGCTATATGGATATTGAACCCTAACTTTGCTAGGCTAGATGTCGTCAGGGTTATAGCCGAAGAGGTATCCCAAGGTAGAACGGATCTTATAGGTGTATGCTGTGAGAAGCCTCTAGCTAGGAATGTCGATGAAGCCGAGGAGATGATCCGGTTGGTAGAGAAAGCTGGGCTCCTACACGGTTATCTTGAGAACCAGGTTTTCGCACCTGCCGTGGTCAGGGGCAAGGAGGCGGTATGGAAGTATGGAGCCAAGTATACCGGTAGACCATTCTTATCTAGAGCTGCCGAAGAGCATGGAGGACCTCATTCTGCATGGTTCTGGGATCCTACACTTTCGGGTGGAGGTGTACTCTTAGATATGACGTGCCATAGCCTTGAAGCTAATCGCTATCTACTACTAGATCCTGAGAAGCCGAAGGATTCCTTAAAACCTATAGCCGTACAATCGATCATAGCTTCCCTTAAGTGGAGTAGGGATCCATACGCATCCGTCTTGAGGGAAAGGTATAACGTGGATTATAAGAAAACTCCTGCAGAGGATTATGCTTTAACCATGGTGGTATACGAGGATGAAGATGGAGGGATAGTGTTAACAGAAGCTAGGACTTCATGGAGCTTCATAGGTCCAGGTTTAAGGCTTACATTCGAGGTTTTAGGACCAGAATACTCTATGACGATAAATAGCTTACAGCAAGAGTTGAACGTATTCTTCAGTAGAAACGTGAAGATACCTCCGACAGAAGAGTTCGTAGAGAAACAGGCGGCTGAGCAGGGGCTTATGCCTATCATACCTAACGAAGCTTTAACCTACGGATACCAGGATGAAGATAGACATATGGTGGAATGCTTTCTGAAGGGAAGAAGACCTAGAGAGGATTGGATGGATGGGCTACTTATAGTTCAGCTGATGATGTCTGCATACCTATCGGCTGAGAAGGGTAGACGGATTAAGTTCGATCCAGAAAGGCTTAAAGGGTATAATCCGCAGGTAGCAAAGGGTGAATGGAAACCTAGATCCATAACCGAAGCATAATATCTGTAAAGTGGGAGATGGCAGGTAGAGGAAAAGTTAAAGAGAAGCTATAAAGCGTAGTAGAGGCTAGAAGGGCCCGTAGCTCAGCCAGGATAGAGTGCCGGGCTTTTAACCCGGTGGTCACGGGTTCGAAGCCCGTCGGGCCCGCCAACCCATCATTCTCTGTTTCCGCCTTAGGAAACCGGCTTATCTCCTCGAAAAGAGCTTTCTCACAGATTCTCGAGATATTTAAGCCGAGCTTACGGGCTTTCTCCCAGACTTCCGGATTGATTCTGATGCTGTAGATTTTGCGCTTCACGACTGCTGTATATACACTCTGTATATACAGATAGGTTTTTTCACGGTGCATCATCGACCCCCCAATCTTAACTTTTCTCTCCTACTCTTTAGATGATATCAAAGGTTTTATCATGTTGAGTTTTTCTAGAGCTTGAAGCCAGGAGAAGCTTATATGGGTGAACCGCTTCGTCTCTAAGAGGCTTGTCAAGAATTCCTTGAAGAGCGGGCTACCCCCTGGAGTTAAATCTTCAGGTCTAAGCTGTACGATGATTTCCCTGAAGCTTTTAAAAAACCTTTCCAAACCGAAATTTATAAGCCTTCTATCGGCCCTCATCTTTTCGCTTAAAATCCTAAGCCCCATCTCG
>JANXEK010000014.1 GCA_025058595.1 Candidatus Bathyarchaeota archaeon | reverse complement strand
GATATTTGCAAGCCTATGGATATTCTTATACTTTTCTATTCGCCCACTATACATCGCATATCCTGATGGAGACCAATCTAAGCCAAGAACCCATTCATCGACGCCATTCTCTATTGGAGTAGCATACACCTTAAAATCCCTCTTAACGAGCTGAGCCTCAAGCCTAGAAACCGTATGAACAGCAGCAATAAAGCGTAAAAGTTTTCTAATATACGAACGCCAACTCCTCCATAAAATCTTCCTGAAAAACGTATGCCCAGTACCATGATAATATGGCGTTAGAATCTTGCGCACGCTAAAACCTTTTAATACTTCCAGGGAATACATCGTCAAGATACTATGAACGCTATGAAAATGAATTACATCGTAATCTTTCACGGATTCGAGAAGCCATCTTTTCAGATTACTTCCCATTCTTGGAATATGATAAGCGTCTCCGGGGCTCCAGACAGGCCAACGTATAGTAGAGACTCTGTTAATAGTTTCTTCTCTAGGGTTATCTATACCTGGATCGCCACAGAGTACGGTGACGCTATGACCTCTATCAACGAGCCGCTCAGCGACAGACTTAACGACGTATTCAACTCCACCGATATAGGGATAATAGTGTGAAACTATGAAGAGAAGCTTCATCGTTCATGTATCACTAAATTGCTTATTATCTCTTTGAAACGTTCTGCGCTCTTATTCCATGTCCTCACTTCTATATACCTCCTTATCTTTCGATAATCTTTTTCTTCACCCGTTTTTCTTCCAGCATTTCTCATGGCAGTCAAATAATCCTCTTCGCTCCACACTATATCGATTAGATGTTTATAGGCGAGTGATTCGGGTATAGGTGTGGAGGCTACGTTTACTCCCTGCGAAAGGTATTCCCAGAGTTTATTTGGAGCCGCATAATATGCTGTAGGGTTCCTTACATCAAATGGTATAACTCCGAGATCCATAGCAGCGATATAATATGGAGCCTTCTCATACTCCACAAAACCCACGTAATTAACTATGTTCTCAATCTCATAATGTTTTATCCAGCTCATAACCTTCTCTGAATAAGCTGTTTGAAGACGCCCACCTATAAGCAAAAATCTAACATTAATCCCCTGCCTATAAGCCCTAGATAAAGCTTTAATCAACGTTAACATATCTAGCCAGTACTCTATGCTCCCGATATAACCAACAACCAAATCTTCTTCACCATAACCAAATTTCTCCCTCAGTAAACGTCCATCATACTGATTAAGTAAGAAAATGTTCTGATATACCATTTGGCACTATATACACCCGCCGTTGCTTTTCCCAGCCGCGTACATCCCGCGAATACTTTGCAAGCGCTATCCCAGGCACAGTAACAGCATCAGCCACCCTTAAGAGAGTCTGAGTCATATATTCGAAAGCTCCTCTCGCTACAGATCCTAAAATGCTATCCACATCGCAAATGTAACCTGTCGCCGATGTAGGGTAATAATCCTGCAAATCAAATATAAAAGGAATATTCAGACGTAGAACCTCTTTAATAAGCTGAAGGAGGAACGGAGGCAGAAGATTTCCAGCCAAGATCAAATCGATCGATTCCCGTTTAATAATCTTTAAAATCTCTCTAATATGACTTATCGCATTTGATAAATAATATAGCGGAGTACTTTTAGTCTTGAACTCCAGAGGTATATCATGAATAATGCATCTACTTGATAACCTGGCTTCATCAAAAATACAAAATCTGACGACGTGCACCTCAAAATCTCTACCGTCGTGAACCCTTTCAAATATTTGATTATGTCTCTGCGGAAAAGGATGACCTAAATAATCGCTACTTGGAATCAGAAGAATCCTTATCATCAAACCTTCCCTTGATTCTAACAAGAAGCCTAGATGCGTTCTCGCCGAGTAAAGCTGGCTTTCCATATTCATCAAACGCCGCAAGCAGATCAAATAATGATTTTTTAAAATTCTCTTTATTCTCTTTCTCGCTTAAAAGCCAGTACTCGATCACCGGCGTTTCCCTTAAGTCTGGCTCTTCTATGGTTAAACCTGCCTCGATAGCGTCACTTAACAAGTGGGCTATGCGTTTACCCGCTTGACCATCTCCAAGTGGATTCTCGAATCTTAACCTTCTTATCTCCTCATACCTCTCGACCTGCATCAACACAGATTTAATGATCCTATCTTTCTCGGCTCCAGCAAGCACGTTAATGCCATAGAGCGTTGTTTCTGGGCGCTCAGTATTGTACCTAAGCGTCACAGTAGGAATCTTAAGCGTAAACGCCTCTTCCTGAACGCCGCCACTATCGGTAAGTACAACCCTACAGTTTACGAGGAGGGCTAGGAATTCGAGGTATCCTAGGGGATCCATCAGTCTTACCCGGCTTAGGTAGTCTGATAGATCGAACTTAGCTATAGCGCTTCTAGTTCTAGGGTGAGCTGGGAAGACTACTGGATAAAACTGTGAAAGCTCATCTAAAGCCTTAAGGATGGATTCAAGCCTCTCAGGGTTATCTGTATTCTCAGCTCTATGCAGGGTTACGAGGATGAAACTATATCTCTCAAGGCTATATCTACTTAAGACGCTATCATCGAGATCACGGATTTTATCCGTAAATTTATGGATGACATCTACGATAGTATTCCCGGTTAAACGAATAGATCTACTAGATACCCCTTCGAATAGAAGATTTATCGCGGCGAGCTTCGTCGGAGCGAAATGTAGACTAGCGATAGCATCGGCTACACGTCTATTAACCTCCTCAGGCATAACCATACTCCAGCTCCTCAATCCAGCCTCGATATGCGCGAAGGGTGTTAAACATTTAGCAGCTACGAGAGCGCTAGCTAAAACGGTATTCGTATCCCCCTCAGCTACGATGATCGATGGAGAATAATCTCTGATAACCCTCTCCAACCCGAGCATTATACTAGCGGTCTGCTCAGCATGAGAACCGCTACCAACCCTAAGATCCACATCGGGCTCAGATAACCCGAACTCCTCGAAAAACACGCCGCTAAGCAGATAATCGTAATGCTGACCACTCCAGATGAAAACATAGTCTACGTTAAGCCTCTTAAGCCACTCGATAACCGGAGCTAGCTTTATCACCTCAGGCCTAGTCCCAGCGACAACCATAACAGGCTTCATAACACTATAACGCTAAGACGCTTCGAACAGGCTGAGTATACAAGCTAACGAGAGGTCTGATACCTTCAGCGAAGCTTCTCGAGAATAGACATGCATGATGGTGCGATCGATAGTATCTTAGAGTGGTTTAAAGTTACGCTTCAACACTCTATGTAACTCTCCGGTTTCTCGAGGTGCTCTATCGGTGAGGTAGAGAAGATGTAGACGATCGAACCGATAAGAAGTGGAGGTTAGTAGACCTCTAAACCTCTCTAACGTTTCCCGTTAACCCCTCATCACTATCTGAAGCGGAGACTAGAAGCCTTCCATCAGCTAAAACCTTATCGAGGAGATTAGGCTTAAACATCTCAACTATTCCACTATCTTCCCTATCACTAGCTCTACACCCTTCTCTTCGGCTATCCTCATCATACCTCTAGCAGCTTCGCTCTTAGCCGATAGTACCACTAGGATCTTCCTAGGCTCCTTAAGATACTTCGCTTTAACGATCTCAGCTTTCCTCAACAACTTGGTAATCTCATCGATAGATTCAGCGTAACCCGTAGCTTCACCGACTATCAACGGATCCTCTAAGAAGATATCTATCTCCTCACCATCCACTACGCTCCTCCTAAGCTCAGCATCGATAGGTATCTCACCAGAACCCCTCAACCTCTCCGTCAAGAATTTCCTAACAAACTCTTCGAACGTTAAACCAGCAAACCTACCTAGCTCACCGAAACCGCTTATCATAGCCTTCTCTAGGGATGATATCGATGATTCGAGGGAGCTTACCCTACTATCAAGAGAGGATACCGCCGATTCGAGGGAGCTTACCCTACTATCGAATATCTTAAACCCCTCCAACATATCCTCCCTAAGCTTAGCTATCTCCTCACCATGCCTCTCCAGTATCTCTCCATGCCTCTCTAATATTTCGCTATGCTTCTCCAATATCTCGCTATGCCTCTTGAAACCCTCCAACATATCCTGTCGAAGCCTAGCCTGCTCCTCCCTCAAACCCTTAATCTCCTCATCATGCCTCTTGAAACCCTCCAACATATCCTGTCGAAGCCTAGCTATCTCCTCACCATGCTTCTCCAGTATCTCATCATGCCTCTTGAAGCCCTCCAACATATCCTCCCTAAGCTTTCGAATCTCCTCATCATACCTCCTAAACCCAACTATCATATCTTCCCTAAGCTTCCCCATCTCCTCGCTATACCTCACTAGAATTTCCCCATGCCTATCTAGTCTGATCAAAACTTCGTTAAACTTCTCATCATGCTCTCCGAGTCTAGATAGGATCTCGTTGAATTTTCTATCATGTTCCTCAAACCTTCTAAACACCTCTATAAACATTTCATCGTGTCTATCAAGCCTCCTGATAATCTCTTCTAAACCTATAAGTCCTACGATAGCATACCTAAACTCCTCATCTTCCCTTAGAAGCTTCAGGATCCTAGATTTCAATTCACCTAGCTCCATCATAGATACATCGATACTATAATCCTAAGGATCTATTTAAGCCAATATAGATCTTAACACCTATACTAGAACCAGTATTGCGGTGCCTCGGTACTTCTAACCCTATCCTCATCCGAGAATCTCCAAGCTCGCCGCCTAGCATCTAGGTTCGATATCATAGCATCGCATCTTACAGGTCCTACGATCCTATCGCTAGTTATAGCCGATACTTCGATAGCACCTTGGATTAGATAGTTTCTTACAGGACCTCCAGCCGTACCTACCTCGACTAGCTGAGCTTCGATCGGTGGAGGCCATAACCCCAGGTTTAAAGCAAAGGATCTCGGTATTAAGAGTTGAGGGGTTTCAGCTTCAAACCCGGAGTTTACTAGAGCCGATGTTACCATCTCTCTAGAGGGGGATCTAACCTTCAACTTTATCCTTACAGCCATAGTATACGCTCAACCTCTTCAACAAGTATATATGACCTATCCTCCTCCTAATAGGGTATATGTGGCCTATCCTACCGCGAAACCTCTCCGCTATACGTACATCCCCATCCACTCTTCGATAGCCCCTCCCTACACCTCTAACCCCTTATAGCTCCTAAAGCCACTTAAAGTTTTAACAGAGATACCCGGATACCCCGGCAACCTCGAAGAGGGGATAGGAGCATACGATCTAGGAGTACAGGTTCACCTGCTATCCTTATCATAGCTTCTCTAGGTAGGGGTGGATGATGCATCCATCTTCTACCGTCCCACTCTCTCTATCATACGGGTTATACGTCTCTCCATCCTCCTCATCATGAGGGTTACCATGGAGAGTATCAACCCTTGACCTCCGAATATCACTAGTACTCCTGCTAGTATAGCCCATCCTGAATGCCACACTCCGTATGCTAGAAGCCTGTATAGAACCCATAGATATATAGCTGCTCCAGGTATGAGGGCTGAAGCCATTAGAGAGGCTAGGAGTAGCGGTGGGTTGTAGTATCTCGCAAGCCTGATTATAGTTGATGCTATCTCGAATCCATGCTTGAAGGATCGTAGCTTAGGTTTACCTATCCTCCTCCTATAGCTTACAGGAACCTCCGTTATAGATCCGTGGGAGGCTATCTGTACGGCTATCTCAGCTTCGACGGAGAATCCTCCGCTCTCTATATCTAGATCCCTAGCTCTCTCGGTTTTGAGAACGTATAATCCTGAGCATACATCCGATAGATTCGAGCCGGTCAGTATATTGAATATCTTCGTGATAACCCAGTTACCAAACCTATTCATCAACGGTATATTACGTCTATCGACTCTAGCCCCTATAACCTCGTCGTAGTTAGCTGCGTGTAGTAGGAGTTTAGATATATCTCTAGGATCGTAGGTATGATCTGCATCCATGAACACTGTATACGGTGTACTCGCATACTCTATACCAGTCTTAACAGCTCCAGCCTTCCCCCTACCATGCTGATAGACCACCTTAACACCCATACCTAACGCTACATCCACGGTACCATCAGAAGAGTATCCATCGACGACGAGTATATTCCTATAACCTTCAGATCTAAGTTCGCTTATAACCGAACCTATAGCTTCGACTTCGTTTAAAGTCGGTAGTACCACCGTAACATCATCCTTAGATATGGTAGGCTCCACCCTAACACTCGATCGATCCGGCGGATCTGGGATCCTACCGCTAGGTATACCTAGACGTTTAAACGATAGTATGAGGGGTATAGCTAAGAGTATTATCGATACGGGTAATCCTTCGCTCGTGAATATAGGTGCATCCATCTCAACGAATTCTTTGAAGATCGTAGGCTTGGATGCTATATCTAGGGAGATCTTAGGGTTTAGATTATCGTAGGATATATGTAGGGCTCCATCAACTTTAACCCATACTGATCTATCCACGATAGGATATAGTATAGGGGTGTATGTTTGGAAGCAATCTACGATGTGATGGCTTAGGAAAGCTAGGAAGCATAGGAATCCTAAAGCTAAGTATCTACGCTTGAAGATGTATAGCGATAAAAGTATAGGTAGCCAAACTAAACCGGATACTATGATCGAATGGCTCATAGATCTATGGATACGTAGGAGTAAATCTAGATCGGGTAGAAGCGCTATAGCAGATAGTAGTAGGGCTCTCTTAACCCCAAGCCTAGGAGCTGAGACTGCGAATACGACGGAGAAGTGTATAGCTGGTTCAGGCGTACCTAGATCGACCTATACCTGCGATACGCCGGGTCTACCCTATAGGTACCGCTACCCCGAACGTCTCCTCTATCCGGCGATACACGAGTATAAGGGATGTACTTAGCTTGAAGAGCGGAATAACGTAGAATCTCCTAAGCTTACGAAGCCTAGATACTCTATATACCTCCAATCGGATATCCAGGATCTAACTATAGGGAATAACTCAACCGTACGGCTGGATAGGATACGGAAAACCCTATTCAAACCAACCCTTAAAGCTAGAATCTTCGGAGAACGGGTTAGAATATCTATGATAACCGAGAGATCTTCTAAGAGTCTAGACGATACTATGCGACCGTTAATCTTAGCGTATACCATACAAGCCTTGTAGAAGCCTCTCTGAATAGGCGATAGAAGCTTAACGTTACCATTCCTTAAGCCTCTAACCCAGAAACCTTGGAGTATATCGAAATCCAGCATCATAACTAGATAACGATTTCATATATCGTACGTGTATGCTTTTTAAATCTTACGCATCTCAGATGGGTGGACCGTATAAGCCTATTCGAGAACAAAGATCTACGGTTGATCGAATAACTCTTTTATCCCTTCTTCTAGAGTCTTCCTCGCACTCCACGTTAAAGATCTAGCCTTACTAACATCTGCATAGCTACGTTTAATATCGCCTAGCTTAGCATCCACGTGTATAGGCTCTAGATCGAGGTTTGCAAGCCTAGATACGAGCTTCGCTAGATCGATTATCCTAGTCTCTATACCGCTACCAGCGTTGTATACTCCTATAGCATCCACCTCGATTATCCTCTCTATCAGCCTGGATAGATCGCTTACATGTATGAAATCCCTAGTCTGGGATCCATCACCGTAGATCACCGGGGGTTCACCTCTCCTAACCCTATCGATGAACCTAGCTATCACGCCTACATAGGATCCCCTCTGACCTGGACCATAGACGTTGAAGGGACGTACTATAGCGTATCTGAGACCTAACCTACCGTAGAAAGATACGGCGTATTCACCCATAAGCTTACTTAAACCGTAAGGCGATATAGGATCCTTAGGATGATCCTCATCTATAGGTAGATACTTGGGCTCACCGTAGACTGCCGCGGAGCTCAGATATATAAGCTTAACGCTATCGTCTAGAGATTTCTTAGCTAGAGCCATAGTTACAGCCGTATTGTTGACGATGTATTCGTACGGCTTCCTGAAGGATTCATCTACATCTATATACGCCGCTGTATGAACGATTATATCGGCTCTAGGTATATCGATAGAGTACCTAAGATCTGATACTATAAGCTCTACACCGGCTTCCTCTAGTAAACTCTTCGTAGAAGCTCTCTCTAAGCTATCGACCGCGACTACATCGTAACCCCTACCCTTCAAGTACACGGATAGATTACCACCTATAAAACCCGCTCCACCGGTGACTACTATCCTCACATAGACCCCCGATCCATACCTACATCGTAACAGATACGATTAGAAGGAGAGCCTATACGCCGGTATAGATCTCTATACCGAATCTAGCAGCGGCTTCGAGAGCCTTCCTATCTGCGTAAGGTGTAACCATCATAAGCCTATCAGGCTTCCTACCGGTCTTCTCTACGTAGAACTCAGCCTTCCTCTTAAACTCGTATACATCAGAAGATCTGATATGGGATGCAACCTCTAAGAGTATAAGCCTCCCATCGCTCACAGCTACATCCACATCGACATCGCTAGGATAGCCGAAGACTATACCTGATTCATCGTATCTAACCCATTTCTCTATCTTGAAGCCAAACTCTTCTTCGAGTAACCCTTTAATACCATCTCTGAAAGCCTCTTCAGCCATCAAACCCCATCTAGAACCTAAAGCATCTATATGCCTCCTAACAAGATCGAACCCCTCCAACATATCCTCCCTAAGCTTAGCTATCTCCTCTCCATGCCTCTCCAGTATCTCGCCATGTTTCTCTAATATCTCTCCATGCCTCTCCAGTATCTCTCCATGCCTCTCTAATATTTCTGATACCGTGATTCTAGCCTACCTTCTCGACTACCCTCCATCTATAACCGCATGTAGGGCATTCGAATAGCCTTATATGAAGCTTAGGACCCTTCCTACTCTTAGGTGATAGATCCCACTCTTTAACCGGGCTCCTTACTTCCGTACCATCCTTAGGGCAGCTGGGCATGATTTCCACCCAACCATAATGGTTACCATGGTTTCCATATATAAGGCTTTCCATATCGACGATGCTAAGTAAAGTGTTTAATGCATTCGAGTGTAGCTTTCAACCCATCATACATCGATGCAAACTTCGATGCTTCAGATAACCTCTCCTCCAACCCCTTATCCTTATACAAATATCTTAAAGCCGAAGCGACCTTATCGATATCTAGAAGCTCTTGAGCCAATACTACGGATAACCCCATCTCCTCCATACGTCTAGCATTCCCCATCTGCTCGGTATGATTAGGGGTAGGTATGATTAGCGAGGGTTTACCGTATAGTATAGCTTTAGATAGAGTGCCATGACCAGCTCTACATACGAGTATATCGCATGCTTTAAGATATTCATAGTACTTATCAGTCCACCCATACACTTTGAATCCACCGTAATCCTCTAACAGTCTACCGCTATATTCAGAGTCACCTATACACATAACGATATCGTAATAACCTGATAGCTTCATGAATATGGGTTTAAGCCTCTCTACCAGGGGGAGCCTCTCCTTCCTAGGTCCGCTTATAGGAGCGAATATTAAAGGTTTACACAAACCTACCCCGAGTATATCCCTCAACTCCTCGACGCCAGGTAGATCATCAGGCTTAACATCCATTATAGGTCCTACAAGTTTAACGCTGTCAGCGTATATCTCAGGTATCTCTAGGTTGCCTAGAGATATCGTATAGGGGTATGGGTAATCTGGTATCAGTATTAGATCGCTTAGACTCCATATCGCACCTATGAAAGCTATACTACCAGTATCTAAGAGTATAGCCAGCTTCTTGAATATAGGCCTCTTAACAGGCGTCACTATCTTAAACTGGTTGAGGATCGTTATACACGGTATATCGAGTATCCTTGAAGATAAGACTGTAGAAGCTCTAGTATCCGATACCACCACGTCAGGCTGGAAGAGCTGCATCATAGCATACTCGAATCCTAGCTGTTTAACGAATTTCACGAAAGCTAAGAAGGGGCCTGGGTTAACCATCGTAAGCTTAAAGTCTACAGAGCCATCTGGTTTAACCTGGAAACCCATAGGCGGCGCCGCTCTACATCTAAACTTACACCTTTCGAGAAACTTGAAAGCTTCACCGTAAGTAGATACGAATATATCGAACCCATCCCTAGCTAGGCTATCAGCTATCGGTAGACATCTACCTATATGACCGTAGCCTATACCGCATATCCCGAAATATACCTTACTACCACCCAATATAGATCTAGCCTCCACCGCTATTAGCGGAGGCTACGTCTATGCACAGAGCCTCTAGGATGCTCCTCCTCGAATACCTCAGCCCTAAACCTATATATCCTAGTATTCCTTAGAAGCCAAGCATCAGGCGGGAGACCTGCCTTAAGGCAGCAATACGATAAGAACTCTTCTTGATCCCAACCCTGCTCCACCGGTACCTGAGGTAGGAGCAAACCTGAGTATACACCTCTCTGAACTATCAACCCATCCCTACCTATCTCTATCGCGGATGGTAGGAGGCGGGGGTCATCCACTTTAACCTCCTCTGGAGGCGTCAGTAGGCTAACCTCGACTACTATATGATCCATCTCATCTATATCTACAGGTGGAAACCTAGGATCCCCGACTGCAGATTCTATAGCAGCTTTTATCGTAGCTTCCACTAGCGGATGGGTAGGATATGGGAAACCTATACATCCTCTAAGCTCCTTCACACCTCCTACAAGCTTATTCAAAGTTACGAATACCCCGGATTTAGCGTAGAGTTTACTCGGAGTATCAGGTGGAGGATCTATAACTACACCTCTAGATAGATACTCCTCTATAGATCTTCTAGCTAGCTTAACTATGAAGGATCCTTCCTCATCGGTATACCTGTAGACGTTACGCAGCACAGTATTATGGTTTAGTTCAGCTCTTCTTAAAAACCTAGCTGCTAACATAGATCTAAACCTATAAGTATACAAGTATAGTAGCGAATAAGCTGGGATTCAGGCTATGTATACCGTAGATCTCAGGATAACGGGTGGTAAGGTCTATAGGAGGGGGAAGCTTACCCTTATGGATATAGCCGTCGATGATGGGAGGATAGTTAAGCTCGGTAGAGGATCCACCATGCCTAGAAGCGATACTACACTAAAAGCTGACGGGTGTATAATCCTACCGGGAGTTATAGATGTACATGTACATCTTAGGGATGAGAACCTCTCTTACAAGGAGACATTCGAAACCGGTACTCTATCAGCCGCTCTAGGAGGGGTTACGACTGTCCTAGATATGCCTAACAACGATCCACCTACCGTAGGGAAGATGGCTTCGAAGAATAGGATGGAAAAAGCTAAGGGCAGAATATATGTTAACGTAGGATTCTACTCCTTCATACCGGAAGATCTAGAGGAGTTAAGGGATACGATCGACCTAGGCGTTTCAGGGTTTAAACTATTCTTAACCGATGGATACGGGTTGAATCCTTGGAACGAATCTATGCTGCTGAACGCTATGGATGTTATAGGCGAGAAATCGTCTATACTATGCGTACACTGCGAGGATGGGAGGATGATAAGGGAGAGATCGTCTAGGATCGCTATAAGGGATCTCAGGGATTACGAAATGGTTAGAGGTAAAGATGTAGAGTTATCTGCAGTCTCGTATATGCTAGGTTTAGCCGGTAGAGTTGAATCGAAACCGAACGTACATCTATGCCATATTACGTGTAGCGAATCCGTCGAGATGGTATCTGAAGCTAAAGCTAAAGGGTTAAAGGTTTCATGCGAAGTTACACCCCACCATATACTACTCGATAGTAGCTATATGGATAGATTCGGCGGGTTAGCCTTCACACTACCCCTACTTAGGAGCAGCATCGATTCATCTAAGCTATTCGATTATGCAGCCGCAGGATTCGTAGATATCGTAGCATCAGATCATGCTCCCCATAGTCTAGATGAGAAAATCTGTAGGAATCCAGCTGAAGTTAAACCTGGGTTTCCATGTCTAGAGATAATGCTCCCCCTAATATTCACAGAGATCGCTAACGGTAGGATCAGCCTGGATACGGTTGTGAAAGCTCTCTGCGAGAAGCCGGCTGAAATATTCAGGATCGATAGGAGGGGCTTTATAGAGGAGGGGTTCCATGCAGATCTCGTAATCCTGGATCCCAAGAGGGAGTTGACGGTGAACCCAGAACTATTCGTTTCTAAAGCTAAGTATAGCCCGTTCCATGGGAGGAGGCTTAGAGGTAGACCTACCACGACTATAGTCGGAGGGGTTGTGGTGATCGAGGATGGAGAGTTAGCCGTCGATAAGCCTACCGGTAGGATCCTTAGAAGGATGGAGGGGGTTCTATCCTAGGATATGACTAGATCCAGGTTTCTAGCCGATGCTATGCTCGGCAGGACTGCTAGATGGCTTAGGATCCTCGGATACGATACTATCTACGGTGGCGGGTTAGAGGATGATGAGCTACTATCGATATGCGTGTCACAATCTAGGATCCTACTAACTTCCGACGAGCAGCTTTACAGTAGAGCGGTTAGAGATAAGGTGGAAGCTGTACTCGTCAGAGGTGGGAGCGAAGCGGAGAAGGTAGCTTGGATAGCTTTCAACCTAGGTTTAAAGCTTGAGATAAATCCCGAGTCATCCCTATGCCCAGTCTGCAATTCGATTATCAGAAGGATAGATATGGATGAAGCTAGGGTGAGAGGGGTTCCTGAGAAGGTTTTAGGGTGGAGTAAGGATTTCTGGGTATGCAGCGGATGCGGGAAAGTCTACTGGGTTGGATCCCACTATAGGAGGATGAAGCTATTCTTGAGGGAGGTTTCCAGGATTATGGAGGATCTTCATTCAAGCTCTAGACAGCTTTCACAGAGTAGCTTACCATCCTTCTCTACTAGGGAGTCAGACCACTCCCCGCATAGCTCACAGTAGCCTACCATACTACCCTCTACACCACTGGATACCGCCGGTATACCTGTGATACGCTCCTTCTCTGTTATAATCTCTATAAGCTCAGGTGTCACCGTCACTATATCCTTAGACGATATTATACCTATGAGCTTACCTTTATACATAACTCCAAGCCTTTTAACACGATGATTCCTCATAACCCTAGCCGCCGTAGCGAGATCTGCATCTTGATCTATCGTTATCAAAGGTTTACTCATAACTTCTTCGACCTTTACGCGTCTAGGTTTAAGATTCTTCGCTATAACCCTCTTTATTATATCCATATCCGTTATCATACCTAAAGGATTCCCATCCTTATCTACGACTATGAGGCTACCTATATCGTATCTATCCATAAGCTTAGAAGCTTTAAGTACAGTCGAACCTTCCCCGACGGTTACGACGGGACTACTCATAACATGCTTAACTTTAACCGAGACCTTCTCGCTCATCTAGTATCCTACCTCCCCCAGCTGGAAGCCTATAACGAAGATCGTCGAAGATATCGATGGGCGGTTCTCCCTCAAATACTTTTCTAGATTTCTCGACAAGCCTAGATCTAACCAAGCCTATAAGCTTATCCTTAGGGATGGAGCCTGGAGCTATCCTAACATAGATGCTGGTTCTAGCTTTAACGGCAGATTCAGGAGCGACTATAAGCTCGAACCCGCTATCTTCCGATAGGGTTAAACCTACAGCGAGCTCTAGAGGTACGGATCTAACATAGTTCTTGGAACCTAATATCCTAAACGCTCCCTTAGGTAGATATTGACCTGGTGGTGGAGATTTGGATAACTGAGATGGGGAGACATAGAATACATCCAACGATGAGAAGCGATCTCTCCAAGCTTGACTGTAGGATGCGGCGAATACAGCAGCTTCCATGATCGTAGCTTCGGAGGGTATTCTACCCTCAGTCTTAACAACGACGAAGGGAGCCCCATGTATATCCGCATGGAAAACCATATCGTTCTGATCGGTATACTTTTTTATGAGGATCTCGTTAGTCGATGCATCCCTACCGGCTAATACTAGGAAACCCTCTGAAGAATAGAAGAAATTGAACTTCTCATACCACCTCCTCCTTCTAGTTTTGACCTGAGGATATACGGCCATCTTAGATTCTAGCTCCGCTAGACTCTCTCTAAGTTCCTCAAGTTTGAATCGCAGACTCTCGGCTTCACCATACCTACGCTTATACATCGCATAGTATCGTGAGATAGATTCATATACATTCCCAGTGAAGCTTAGCTCCGCATCGCATCCATCGATTTCGATCCTGAACAAACCTGATGGGAAATCTATATCTACCAGCTTAAAGCCTAGATTCGAAGCTATATCAGAAGCTTCCTCGATTATCCTCTTTTCATCTATACCCGATCTCTTCGATCCCAGTATGAACGATGCGATAGCCTCGAGTCTATCCATGTATATGGATAGAGTATCGGCTATACGCTTATAATCAGAAGCTTTAGATTCGAGCTTAGCTATCCTAGACTCGATTCTCCTCAAATTCTTAAGAGTATCGGCAACCTGTTTTCTACGAGCTTCAGCTACCCCACTATACCCTTCGGATGAAATCAACCTGTGGAAGTAGTTGTCGAGAGCAGCGTTGAACGATGGATACTCTTCGAGTCGTAAATCTCTATAGATCTCCAGCTTAAAGGGGGAGAAATCTACGGGCATCCCATCGCTGGATAGGTAGATATAGCTTTTAAACGGTGGATCCCCTGCAGATGATGTTATACCCTTCAGAGCTTCTACGATACCTATCGCTGTGGATCGAGGTAGATCCCTCAGCATACTATCCTTCCCTATGCCTATCCTAGATAGTATCTCATCTGAGTATGGTGACGGTAGTCCAAGCGTTATAGCCATCCATCTCGCTATAGATGCATCTTCCGATGAGAAGCTCTCCGCTATATCATCGATAGGATCTGAGAATGGATCTAAGCCTACAGCCGGTGGAAGCTTAAACTCAGCTCCATCGACTATAACCCTATCCTTCATACGTTTCCTACGTAGAGCACAGATTACTCTCCCACCTGGATCTACCAGGATTATATTACCTTCACGAAACAACTCTACGTACAGCTTGTAATCCCCTTTACGTGCCTTTATGGAGAATACGACTATCCTCTCGAATCTATGTTGACTTATCTCCTTCAATCTACCACCCACTAGATGCCTCCTCAGAGTCATGCATAAACCCGGCGGCATCCTAGGCTTCTCATACTCGAACTCTGTTATATGGATCCTTCTAGGGGGATCCACCAGTACATCATACCTGCCACCTGCTCTAACCCTTATAAGCATGAAACCTTCTTTAACTATGTAGATGTTATCGATGAAGCCTTCCCTTAGAAACATGGATAACTCTCTAACGACGAAAGCTAGATCTAGACTACTCATAGACGATCTAGTCAAAGCTAAGCATCCTCCTATACCAAGATCTAGACTAAGTCTAACATATATCTACTGGATCAAGGTAGCTTCAGGGATACTGCTAGGATTAATAGTAGCTTCCGTTAGAATACCACTGCTGATGGGCTTATCTATCGCTATATTCGTATACATAGCTCTACACTATCTATTGAAGAGGAGGATTGGGGAAAACCTAGAGGATATAGGCGGTGAGAGGAAGCTAGCTATGGAGGGTGTAGGATCGTTCTTCCTAGCATACGTATTCGCATCCATCCTACTCTACACATTGCTGTACCCATTATAGCTAGCCTTCGATTCTACGATTACCCGATAAGACCTTCATGAAATCCAGTATACATGTGAAGAAGCCTTCCTGGAATTCGTCTCTAATAAAGCTAGGCTTCTCCATGAAGCTCTTCCTGATCCTCTCGACCTCCTGCTCTATATCCTTGTAATCCATGGTGTAAATCATCCTTATATACAGGTTTGGTGAATCTTTCTTCAAACTCAACGCTATACCCTCTACAGCTTTAAGATAGCCTTTCTCCCGATCTGAATACGCTTTAGATTTAAACTCCGGTAACATAGCTTCGACGCTTTTCAGATCACCTTTAGCTAGAAGCAAAACTATATCCTTGAATCGGGATTCAGACGTAGACAAGCCATCACCCCCTAGGGGCTTCGACTACGATTACAGTCTAACTACTTTCTCCTTTTATATTCCTCCTCCTCTACATCTTCAACCCCGTTCTCCGTTATCTTAAACACCCTCTCCCCTTCAGGTAGGTATGGGCTTGAAACTAGTCTAGCTATCCTCACAGGGGATGAAGCTGATGGTCTACGTAGGAATATACGAGTATGACTTGTATGAGCGACTATATGTCCTCCGACAGCTTCTACGGATGGACCTATGAATGAATCAGGTCTAGCCATAACTTGGTTGGTAACAACTACAGCTAAGTTGAAAGCTCTAGCTAACTTAAACAGTCTGAACATATGCCTAGCTAGCTTCTGCTGCCTCTCTACGAGCATCTCCCTCCCGAGATACTCGCTTCTAAAGTGAGCTGTCAAAGAGTCTACGATCAGAAGCTTCACGCCATGCTTCTTTATAACCTCGTCACACTTTTCTACGAGTAGTATCTGGTGATCTGAGCTTAAAGCTTCAGCGTATATAATCCTCTTAAGGACGGAGTCAGGGTTTAAACCTCTAAACCTACCCATCTGTATTATACGCTCTATACTGAACGTATGCTCTGTATCTATATACATTGCGGCTCCATCTAATCCCCCTTCATCCTCTGGAAGCTGGACGTTTACGCATAGCTGGTGGCATAGTTGAGATTTACCTGTACCATACTCCCCGTAGAACTCGGTTATAGTCTGAGTCTCTATACCGCCGTTTAGAAGCTCATCTAAAGCTTTACTGCCTGTAGTTATCCTCTTAACCTTACTCCTCTCCTTTAGAAGCTCATCAGATGTTATAAACTCTATCGATATAGATTCTCTAGCGGCTTCTATAATCTTAGCAGCCTGCTTCTCACCTATACCCGCCGGTAGTAGATCCTTCACCGATGCGGTAGCAAGGGATTCAACGGTATGGAAGCCTAAGCTTCTAAGTTTAGCAGCTATAGCCGGGCCTACTCCCGGTATATCTTCTAACGATTCATACTTCCGCTTCTCTTCCCCCTCTTCTAGGGCCATAAGCTCAGCTCCAATGATAGTTATATGTCGACCGTCGTATAAAGGTGTTTTCCAGATAGATAGCGATACATTTAAGCTTCGATTAAGATGATTTACGATCCTAAGATCTAAGGGGTAGAGATACATGATGAATGTATCTGGAGGCCTCCTAGAGGATGTATGCGTGAAACTGTTAACCGAGGCGGCTACTAGACTTCCCATGGATGTATATAGAGGGTTGGAGGATGCGTATAGGATGGAGGATAACGCGTATGCTAGATCCCAGCTGAAAATCATACTAGAGAGCGTAGGGATAGCTAGAGATGAGCGTATACCTATATGTCAAGATACTGGGACGATACATGTATATATCAAGCTGGGTAGAGGTGTAATCCTTCCAGCCGATCTAAACGTACATATCGATAGAGCTATAAGGAGAGCGACTAAGGAGATACCTCTCAGACCTAATATGGTTCATCCACTTACGAGGATGAACAGCATGGATAATAGCGGTAGAGGTCTACCGCTAACTACCATAATACCTGAACCTACAATCGAAGGTTTAGAGGTAGCTATCATGCTTAAAGGCGCAGGATCTGAGAATCTATCTAAAGCTTTCATGCTTAAACCGGTGGAAGGATTCGGATCTGTACGTAAAGCCGTATTGGAGATCGTAGCTGAAGCTTTAGGTAGAGGTTGCCCACCATATATAGTCTCCGTAGTAATGGGTGGAACCCTTGAATATGCTTCTACGAGAGCTAAGATGAACCTCCTCGAACCTATCGATAAACCCGGCTGTTCAGATTTGGTAGATCTAGAGGAATCCCTTCTAAAGGATATAAATGGTCTAGGGGTGGGGGTTATGGGTCTTGGAGGCAGGGTGACAGCTATGAAGGTTAAGCTAGACTATATCTATTGCCATACGGCTAGCCTACCTGTGGCGATACATATACAGTGTTGGGCTTTAAGGAAAGCTAAAGCGTATCTAACGTCTAACGGGGAGGTGATTTACCAAGAGCTATGAGGATCATACATATCGCTACACCTATAAGCGGAGTAGACGATCTGAGAATCGGTGATCAGATATACGTATCCGGTTTGGTAGCCATCCTTAGAGATCAAGCTCAGAAGAGGTTTATAGAAGCTAGGATGAGGAATCTATGGGTACCGGATATAGAGGGTCTACCTATATTCCACTGCGGACCCTTAGCCTACATAAAGGATGGAAGATGGATCGTAAACTCGATAGGTCCTACGACCAGCGCTAGGATGGAGAGAGATCTACCGGTCTTCCTGAGATTATCGGGTGCTAGGATGGTTATAGGTAAAGGCGGAGTATCGCGAAGCGTAGCGGATGAGATGGCGAAGCTCGGAGCCATATACTGTGCCTATCCAGGTGGAGCATCAGCCTTCCTCCTTAAAACGCTTAGAAGGGTTGTAGATGTCTATTGGCTTGATCTAGGTATACCTGAAGCTCTATGGATAATGGAATTCGAGAATCTGGGTCCGTTAACCGTAGCTATAGATCTCCATGGCGGGAATTTATACTCCCAGGTCGAAGATAGCGTAAAGGTGATGCTCGATAGATTACTAGGTGGGCGGTAGCATCCCTGAGGGTGGATGCCCTCACCGTCCAGGAGAAGCTAGGTTCGGTATAGACCCCGTATCCTGTAAACACCGATGTGTCAGCCTTAGGGCCGCTCCGTTCCCGGCCTAACCCGGTTCGGCTGTAATGGAGGTAGCCTTTCTCCTTCGAGAAAGGCTCCTCCTCCACCCGGTCCTACAGGGCGGAGCCTCATATACCTACACCTAACCCTCCTGGACAGCTTGAAGCACCGCCCCTCTAGGTTAGCAGGCTCCTGCATAAGCCCTTTTCAGGTAGTAGGGGAGGGCTAGCCCCCCAGCCCTCCTACCGCCCACCCATGAATTTTTCTTAGAGACTTCCAGATATAAGGGTTTAGATGTTTAGCATATATAGAGTCTACATTTAAATATGTGTATATCTACGTGATAATAGTTCGGTGTCCCTATGCCTAGACGTGAAGAGATTTTAGCTAGACTTCGTGATTGTATAGTGAATTTCGATATAGACGGTATAAAGGATGCTGCTAGGGAGGCTATAGAGGCGGGTATACCGGCTTACGATGCTATAATGGAGGGTATGGCTAAGGGTATGGAGATAGTGGGTAGAAAGTATGAGGAGGGCGAATACTTCCTAGCAGAGTTGATAATGGCTGGTGAGACTATGAAGGAAGGTGTGAGCGTACTGGAACCATACCTTAGATCAGGAGAGTTTCTTAGGATAGGTAAGGTCGTTATAGGAACCGTAGAAGGTGATCTACACGATATAGGTAAGAATATAGTGGTGACGCTACTCTCAGCTTCAGGGTTCGAAGTGATAGATCTAGGAGTGGATGTATCTGCCGATAAATTCGTGGAAGCTGTGAAGCAATATAAACCAGATATAGTCGGTATGTCGGCTCTCCTAACGACGACCATGATCAATATGAAGAAGGTTGTCGAAGCTTTGAAGGAGGCTGGACTCAAGGATAAAGTTAAGATAATAGTGGGGGGAGCACCTTTAACAGAGGAGTTCGCTAGGGAGATAGGCGCCGATGGATACGCACCCGATGCTGTTTTAGGCGTAGAGATATGTAAGAAGTGGGTTAGCGTTAAAAGATAAACTTGTAAAGGTTAAAGTATCTGGTAGTCTATTTTTTATTATCGAACTTACGGTATTTAGGGTTGAACCGATGGCTATATTCACCGTATCAGGGGTTAGAGGCGTATATGGATACGATCTAACGTTAGAACGATGCATCGATATAGCTCTAGCTTACGGTAGTACCCTACCCCCGGGTTCCACCGTAGCTTTAGGTAGGGATAGTAGGCCTACAGGAGTAGCTATATCTAAATGCATAGCTTCAGCGTTAGCTTCGACAGGATGCAGAGTATTAGATCTAGGTGTAGCGGCAACACCTATGATGGCCTACGTTGTTAGGATGCTAAAGCTTGATGGGGCTATAATAGTTTCAGCATCCCATAACCCTCCCGAATGGAATGCTTTAAAATTTCTAGGATCATGTGGTATACCGTTAAACTATCAAGCTATCATAAGTCTATACGAGAATGTATCTAACCGTAGGTTTAGGTTTATGGAGCCTTTATCCATCGGATATATAAGGAGGGTGGATCTAGAGGATCTGTACCTACACGGATTGCTAGATCTAGTAGATCGAGATATCATAGCCGATGGAAGGTTGGAAGTTGTTGTAGATGGAGGTGGAGGAGCCGGTGGTATTCTATCGTCTAAAGCTTTATCGACGGCTAGCTGTAAGGTTTTAAGTGTATCATCTATAGGCGGATTCTATCCTAGAGGTATAGAGCCTACACCTGAGAATCTAAAGAAGACAGCCGATCTTGTAGGTGAGGTTGGAGCGGATGTAGGGTTTGCATACGATTGCGACGCCGATAGGGTTACCTTGATAACCGATGGAGGTGAAGTTCTAAGGGAGGATTACACTTTAGCTTTAACGATTACGCATATCCTATCTAAGAGAAGGGTAGATACTGTAGTGGTGAATGTAGCTACATCTATGGTTATAGATGATATAGCTTCAAGCTATGGCGTTAAGGTTTTGAGGGTACCTGTCGGTGAAGCTAACGTAGTCGAAGCTATGCTTAAAACCGGGGCTGAGGTAGGAGGGGAGGGAAGCTGCGGCGGCGTTATATTATCATGGTTTAATATGGTTAGGGATGGATTAGCATCGACTATGAATATCGTGGAGATGATAGCTTCTAGGAAGGAGGCTCTCTCGGATATAGTCAGAGATCTACCTAGATACTATCTATCGAGGGATAGGATAGATTGCCCTCAAAGTATCGCTGATAAGGTTATGGAGGAGTTTAAGAGGATGGTTGAAGGTATGGATGTAGATTATATCGATGGGGTTAGGATTACATTCAGGGATGGATGGGTTCTAGTTAGACTGAGCGGGACTGAGCCTATCATAAGGGTGATGTGCGAATCTAGATCTAAGATTGAAGCTGAACGTTTATGTAGGGATTACTCCGATAGGATTAGACGGTTGATTAGGGAGACCCTAGATCGGTATAACTACTACCCGGGGATAGAATATGAACGTGGTAGATCAAGATAGGATAGCAACTATAGTGGAGGAGGTCGGTAGGAGCGTAGTAGGTGTTGGAAGCATTAGGCTCGTCTACAATATGTTATTGCATCCCTACCCGGTTAAAGGCTTCGGATCAGGTATAGTGATATCTAGGGATGGGTATATAGCTACAAACAACCATGTGATAGCCGGCGGTGAGAGAACCGAAATTCTAATGCCTGACGGCGATATACTCGAAGCCAGGGTAGTAGGTTCCGATCCACTATTCGATGTAGCCGTATTGAAGGTTGAAGTCGATGGCTTAAACCCCGTTAGATGGGGTGATCCAGGTAAGCTTAAAGTTGGGTATGTAGTGTTAGCTATAGGTAGATCTCTAGGTCTTCCAGGTGAACCTACGGTGACGCTAGGTATAATCAGCGCTCTACATAGGAATGTAAGCTCCGAATACCTATCGCTTCAAGATCTTATACAAACTGATGCAGCTATAAACCCTGGTAATAGCGGCGGGCCGCTCGTAAATCTAGATGGAGAGGTTATAGGTATGAATACAGCTATAATACCGTTCGCTCAAGGTATAGGTTTCGCGATACCTTCCGATAGGGTTAGAAGGATTGCTGAGGAGATAATCATCTACGGCAGGGTTAGGAGGGGTTGGCTTGGTATAGTAGGTGTAACTTTGGATAGACGTATAGCTAGATACTATGGCGTAAACGTCGATAGAGGGGTGTTAGTGGTTAGGGTTGATCGTGGAAGCCCAGCTTATAGATCCGGTATGAGGGAAGGTGATGTGATAGTAGGTATAGGAGGATATAAGGTTGAGAATTTAGAGGAGTTCCTAGCTCAACTCTACAAGTATAGGGTAGGCGATCGAATACAGATAGATATAATGAGGGGAGTAAACATCCTAAGGTTTGAGTTAACCTTAACTCATCCGCCTAGATTAGGGGTCGAGTAATGTTCGATAGGGTTAGGATAGCGTTACTCGTATCGATAGCGATCGTGATCCTAGTCTCTACATCTACGGTTAACCCTATATGTCTACAGCAGGGTGGAACTGATATAAGGGTGAAGGGTAGGATCTTAGACTATAAGGGTTCACCCATAGCTAACTCTATAGTTATAGCTTTAGATTTCTCATCGTTTAGGAGGTATTATACGTATAGTGATGAGTACGGATGCTACGAGCTTACATTACCGGCTGAGAATCCTCTAGGCGCTCCACCCGAATACATATTGTATGCTATACATGTAGATCTAGAAACCGGTCTACCAGACTATACTATAGGTATATATCCTTCGAACCCGTATGATCATAGATCTAGGATTAAACGTAACCTAGAAATAGATTTCAAGCTATATCCCGCAGCTATAGTAAGGGTTGAAGGTAGTCCTTGGTACATCGAATTCCTAGAAGAACCGTTATACTATGTAGTAGAGCTAGTAGATCCATCGACACTCACCGCTATAAGCCTAGATAATACGATAGTTATCTATGGTAGGCCGCCTTATGCCTACAGCGATAAACCCGATGTTAGATTCCTCCTGGGGTACACGATCGATCCGAGTATAGTGGTCGTACCTGCAGGTATGAATATATTGCTTAGGGTTGAAGCCGGCTTCCGTAGGGAGATGATGTTTAAAACGATAGAGTATACGTATAGGTTTATGGGTGAATACCCGTTTAACCTAACTCCAGGTAGTATCGTATCGATAAACCTAGATGAGGTATTCACAAGGTTCAACCTAGATTATCTTAAGAGCGAAGCTGTAAGGGTTCATAGCAAGCTTGTAGAAGCTATGGATGATGGATTCTTCGTAGGAGGCGAGCTACACGATCTTAATAAAGCTTTAGAGATAGTCAGGGAAGCTGAGGAGAAGCTTAAAGCTATAGCTAACTATGATGAGCTTAGGAATCTAAGGTTCACTCTAGTCGAACCGGCATACTATATAGTCAGGAGCGTTGAAGGTAGGATAAGCTACATGTACATCACAGCTGAAGCACAGTATATATTCTTCCCATGGGTTTTATCGTTATTCTCTCTTATATTCGCTTTCTTCCTCTTCGATGAAGATAAACCTAAGATAGTATGGTCAATCATAGTGTACGTTATCCTCATACTGTTCTTCTTAGCGGTATACCCTACGGCTTATAAGATACTATCGAAGAACGCTATACTAGAGATACTGGATCTACTACGTTTAGAGTTATCCAATATTTGGCTGCTAACTTTAAGCTCTACAATATCCTTCATAGTTTTATCGCTTATATTCCTGTACGCTCCCAGGAAGCAGTTCGGCGTAGAGGTTACCGGCAGAGCATCTGTTAGAGAGATATTCGCAGCTATAGCTTCGATAGCTAAGAGGAACGTTAAGAGAAGGAAGATTAGAGGGTTCTTCTCGATAGTAACTGTAGCTATACTCGTATTTAGCTTCACAACGTTGACATCTATAGCTTGGGTTTACGGTCTTGCGACCGTCGATACTAAACCCCCAGCTAGATCGGTGGAAGGTATACTGATCAGGAAGACCCCGGTGAACCTTGAATCCCCGACCCTCGCGACGCATCTAATGACGAAAGCTGAAGTCGAAGGTGTAATCGATATCTTAGGAGGCGGTGGAGTCTCTGTTAAGGTTCAGAATACACCTTCAAGTACACCAATACTCGTCTTGAAGACCGAGTACAGCGAAGCGGAGATATATGGAGTCATAGGTTTAGATCTAGATGATAGAGCTACAGATATAGGCTCATATATAGCGAGACGTGTAACAGGCTTAGAGTCGAACGATACCATAGCCATCTCGGATAGTTTAGCTAGGAGGCTAGGTGTAAGCGTCGGAGGCTTCGTAGATCTATACTTGGTTAAAGCTGCTGAAGCGGTTTATACCGGTAGGTATCGAGTCGAAGCGATCGTTAGGGATGAGTATTTTAGGGGTAGCGATATCGATGGATCTAGGATAGCGCCGTTAAGGTTAAAGGGGGGCGAACTTAAACCTGTAGAACCCGAGGAGGCTTTAATCCTACCGTATATGATGGCTTTAGAGATCGATCCTGAGAGGATACAGGTAGCTAGGATATACCTAGATACATCTGTCGATGATCATAGGACTCAGGATGCTATTAGGGTTCTAGCTATGAAAGGCTACGTAGTATTTCAGTTTCATGCAGGTAAGGCTAGAGCTACATATATAGATATGGTTTTAGAGGTTAGAGGTATAATCGAGTTCTTGGTACCTTTCACGTTGGTATTACTGAATACGTTATCCGTGTTCGTACAGATAGCTTACGAGAGGGAGAGGGAGCTTAAGATCCTAGCAACTTTGGGACTAACACCTGGGCATATAGCGGCTCTATTCATACTAGAATCTATGGTTATAGGTGCTGTAGGCGGAGGTGTAGGCTACCTATCAGGTTTAGGAGCTTATAAGCTGATATCGCTTCTAGGTGAACAGTGGCAGATAGGTGTTAGGGAGAAGCTTGAATGGTACTGGAGTATTATAGGTTTAGCGGTAGCTCTATCCGTTACGTTTCTATCTGCCGTTAAATCTGCTTTCGAAGCTGCCGCTAAGGTTACACCTTCTATGGTTAGAAGAGTTAAACTTAAACCTGAGGAGAGGATTGAGAGGGAGAAAGCTATACTTAAAGCTTACGAAGAACATAGCTTCATAATGCCTGTTAAGGTTAGGGGTAACGAGCTGATATTCTTCGAAGGGTATATACTCGATACGCTTAAATCTATGAAGTTCTTGTTCATGGAAAGCGTATCCGATATCAAGGTGTATAGGGAGGAGCCTAGATCTGAAGATCAACCTATACCTAAAGAGACTATAGAGTTTAGATATAGGTTTACGGAGAGAACCGAGACATACGAAGTTGTATGCAGATTAAACTTACTCTATAGGAAAGATTCTAAGGATTATAGCGTGATCTTGAGTTGTAAGCCGACGCATCCAGGTATGCCATACTACGCGTTGGAGTATGCTGCTAGAAACGCTAGGAGGATTGTTCTTGAATGGATCAAGGTTAGGGATAGAATCGTAGGATCGATATGAACTTGGAGTCAAGCCTATGATATGAGGAGGAATCTATCGATCAGAACGGCTAGAAGGATCGCTGCGACGGTAGGTATCTTCATACTCTCCCTAGCGATAAGATTATACTTCATAGATGAAACTAGCATAATGCCTGACGAGCCTATATACGTCGAAGCCGGTAGGATGTATGTGGAAGGGTTTAGGAAGCTAGATTTCAGCTATGATGTTTGGAGGTTTAACGCTGAGCATCCACCGGTAGCTAAGCTACTCATAGGGTTAACGCAACTATCCTTCCACGGTATACTCGGAGGAGATATACATGCACTATACTTATCCGCTAGGATAGCTCCTGCGATCGTAGGATCGCTTATACCGTTATCAATCTACATCCTAGGATCATCTATCTATGGTGAAATTACATGTTTCATCACAGGTTTAACTGTAGCTTTATCCCCCTGGATGGTCTACCACTCAACTCTAGCTACGTTAGATATATTCGCATCGTTCTTCACAACCCTAAGCTTCCTAACGTTATACTATGTTAAACCCGACAATAGGATGCATATACCGCTAGGTATATTCTCTGGTTTAGCTATAGGATCTAAAGGTACGGCGATAATATGCTTCACGGGTATCCTAGTATACTGCGTTCTAATCTATATCTTCGAAGAGGAACGGAAGTATATAGGCAGACTATTTGTTAAACTAGCGATTTCGATAGCTATCTCTATCTTGACGTTTATAGCTATTTGGCCTTGGCTGTGGCCTGACCCTCTGAGGAGGGGGTTATGGGTTTTAGGATTCCACGCATCGCATATGGCTAGAGGTCATACTACGTTCTACGCCGGTAATGTATATACACATGTACCTCCATGGATACCGGTCTATGTAATCTCCGTTAAGAATCCGATAGCTACGATCTTATCGATAATCCTATACGTAGGTTACGCGGTTGAAGCTTTACTCAAACGTAAACGTAGCAGAGGAGATCTACTTACAATCTCATGGCTGTCTGGGGGTATAACTACATACGCATTGTTCCCCAGAATAATAGGCGATCACTATATACTACCGCTAGCATCAGCTGTATATCTATCTAGCATTTATGTAGCCGTCACGATGGCTAAGGATGAAGGAACTATACGTAGAGTTCTAGGTTTCTTTCTGGTAATATCTACAATCGCTAGCTTAGGGTTTGGGTTATATAGGTATAGAGAATCTCCGGGAGCCTATGTAAGCGAGATTATAGTTAGGGGTGATGAAGCTATAATAATGATAGATACCGGATACGAGGATACCGCCGATTATATGGCTGGCATACTACCTAGGGATCGTATAATAGTGGTAGCGACACCCTACAGTCCTAGCATCCTCGAGATAGATCTTAGACGTAAGGGTTTGGAGAGTGTCGTAGCAGTCGGTATGGATTCGATCGATTACGCAGATTACGTATCCATACCCATACTCTATGCTCGCAGGTATGGTATACCCAAAGTTGTCTTAGATAGATTCCGTCTAATCTATACGGTTACATCTGGTAACACAATGTTGACGTATATCTTCGAAGCTAATAAGACTACGGAAAGCTAGCTGGAAACCGTTATTAAGATCTAATATCGAGTTAGATACATGGTGATCTAGCTTTGAAGCCTTTCAAACTGGGGTTTATAACCGATGAATACAGCCAGGATTTAGATGAAGTCGTAAGGTTTGCTCTAGAGGTTGGAGCTGAGCATCTAGAGATAAGGAGTATATGGGGTAAGAACGTTAAGGATCTAACCGATGAAGATCTGAGGGTTATTAGAAGAGTTGCCTCTCAGAATGGTTTGCAGATATACTGTCTAGCTTCACCTTTATTCAAGGAGCCTATAGATACTTATGAAGCTCATATGAGTATGCTAGATAGACTCTGTGATATAGCTCAAATGCTCGATGCTAAGTATATAAGATGCTTCGCTTTCGTCGGTCCTACAGGTCTATACGAGAAGATGAGAGCGGAGATAGCGGATAAGCTTAGAGCTGCAGCTGAGGTTGCTGATGAATCCGGTTTGAAGCTTGTATTAGAGAACGAGCCTATATGCATAGTTACCACCGGTAGGCAGCAAGGCGATCTTATAAGGATCATCGGACATAAAGCGCTACTAGCTACATGGGATCCTGGGAATGCATACGTATCAGGTGTCGAGAAGCCTTACCCAGACGACTACATGTATGTGAAAGGTTTAGTCGGACATATGCATGTTAAAGATGCTATCAGGGAGGATGGGAGGCCTAGAATAGTTAAGGTTGGAGCCGGAGATATAGATTATAGCGGACAGTTTAAAGCTTTATACGATGATGGGTATAGAGGGACTATATCTCTAGAGACGCATTACAAGCATCCTACCGGCGATAGGATGGAGGCTACGAGAGAAAGCTTCCTAGCTTTGAAGGATATCGTAAGGAAGGCTCTAGGGTTGAAGGAGTAGAGACCTCCTATACGAATCCTCTATATAGCTTTTAGCGAACGATAATTCCTCGAACGGTTTTTCTCCTATCCTAGCTTCTATCGAAAGATATCCTCTATAGCCTATCTCATCTAGGGTTCTGAATACCTTAGAGAAATCTATGACGCCTCTACCTGGTACACGCATATTTTCATCCGCTATATGCATGTGGATTAAACGTTTAGCTACAGCTTTAAGAGAATCTAACACGCTATCCTCCTCACGGATCATATGCCTAATATCTGCTAGAACCATAAGATGATCTGATCCTATGGATTCAGCTATCTCGTAAGCTTCTAGGACGGTGTTTATGAAGTTGCTCTCCCTCTTGGAGAGGGGTTCTATAGCGAATACGACTCCATACTCTTCTCCAGCTCTACTAGCCTCCCTTAATACAGCTAGATTCCTCTCCCTAGCTATATCTAAAGCTATATCTGGGGGTATATTCCTAGCATGGGATGACCCCCATACCAGTATCCTACAATCTATCTCGGCAGCTGCTTCTGCTAACCTCCATGTATACTCTATGCTCCTCATCCTCGTATATTCATCGCCGGATGTATGCTGGAAACCTCTGGGATATATTACGTTCGACGCTACTATCTTAAGCCCATAGGATTCTACGAGCTCCTTCAATCTCCTCCTATCCTCCTTAGATACGGTATACGGGTTTAACTGCAGGGATCCAGGCACTTCTATACCTTGAAAACCCAGTTTGGATAGCACCTCTAGATTCTCCCTGAGGGCTTGCATACAACATGCAAGCTTAAGCAAAGCTCGAAACACCAGTTTAAACCTTTCATATCTCTACCCTATATACCGCTTTCTACGATCTCTGTTAGCTCTATACATGTACCTAATGTTTATCTCTCGATGATGAAGGCTATAGTTTGATCAAGCTTTAGATGGGATATGAGTCTAGAGATTATACCTGATAAGCTGAGATCTAGGTTTGAGAAGCTTACACCTATCCAGGAGAAGGCTATACCCATCATACTGGAAGGCTGGAATACACTGATCGTAGCACCTACAGGTTCTGGTAAAACTGAAGCCGCACTACTACCTGTTCTAGCTATGTATCTTAAGCGTAGGGATGCACGACGCGATGCAGGTATAGGTATACTCTACGTAACACCTCTCAGAGCTTTGAATCGTGATATGCTTAGGAGGCTTAATGATCTATGCAGCGAGATATACGTCAGAGTTGATGTTAGGCATAGCGATACACCTAGGAGTATCCGTAGCCTTCAGAGTAGGAATCCACCTGAGCTACTTATCACTACGCCTGAGACTCTTCAGCTTTTACTCGGATCTAAGCTTATGCGTAGATGGCTCAAAGGTGTAGGCTGGGTTATAGTGGATGAGGTTCACAGCTTAGTATGTAGTAAGAGGGGGGCTCAGTTAGCTATAGCTTTGGAGAGGCTTAGAAGACTGGTAGGGAGGGGTATCCAGTTTATAGGTTTATCAGCTTCGGTAAGTAGACCCTATGAAGCTTTAAAGTTTATAGTCGGTGTTAAAGGTGGGGGGCTAGTCGTAGATGATCCTACGGCTAAAAGGTACGAGTTATACGTGGAGCTTTGTAAACCTAACGATGAGGATTATAGGTTAGCCGGGGAGCTTCAATGTAGTATCGGTCTATCTTCTAAGATTAGGAGGATCTACGACTATGCTTCTAGATCTAGGTCTACGCTTATATTCGCTAACTGTAGGGAGCACGTAGAGCTTCTATCTAGTAGATTGAGGATTATGGGCTTGAAGGTAGCATCTCATCATAGTGGTCTCTCTAGCGGGTCTAGGAGCGAAGTAGAGAATCTACTTAAGCATGGAGAGCTTGAAGGTGTTGTATGTACGTCGAGTCTGGAGCTTGGTATAGATATAGGGAGGATAGATCTATGTATACAGTACTTATCTCCTAGGAGTCCTACAGTCCTCCTACAGAGGATCGGTAGGAGCGGGCATAGCCTACACAAGGTTTCTAGAGGCGTGATCATATCTAGTGGATCTGATGATTTCCTAGAAGCAGTCGTAGTAGCTCGTAGAGCTTTAGATGGTAGGCTGGAGGATCAGAGGCTTGAAGAGTATGCTCTAGATGTTTTAGCGCATCAGATCGCCGGTATAGTCTTAGATTGTGGCGGAGCGGTTAGCTTAAACGATATATTCGATATAGTATCCTCGACTCATCCTTATAGAGGGGTTAAGCTTGATTGTCTGCGTAGACTCGTAGAGTATATGGCTAGGCTTGGACTCATAGATTTCGATGGCGAACTGATTAAATCGAACGGTAGGACTAAGCTATACTATGTTAGGCATGTATCTACTATACCTGAAGAGGTTAGGTATCCTGTCCTTGATGAGGAGACTGGATGCGAGATAGGGCATCTAGGTGAGGATTTCTATGCAAGCTACGGTAAACCCGGTGTTAAGCTTATACTTAGAGGTGTTCCATGGGTTATATCTAGGATTCAAGGATTCGACGTCTATGTTAGGAGGGCTGAGGATTACCTGGCCGCTATACCTGGATGGGAGGGGGAGGTTCTACCTACACCTTTCGATGTAGCTTTAGATGTCGGTCGTCTAAGGAGGTTTATCGAAGATCTATACGTTAAAGGTTTAGGTTTAGCGGAGGCTTCTAAGATGCTATCATCTATGTATCCATCCGACCCTGAAAGCTTCGAAGAGGCTTTGAAACCCATATATATGCACTTAGATGGCGGTTACCCTCTACCTAAGGATAATTTGATGCTGATCGAATCTATCAGGGGCTATATAGTCGTACATGTATGCGGTGGACACTCTGTGAATAGATGTATAGCGAAGATATTATCCTATATATTGAAGGAGAGGTTTAGCGTAGAGTGTATAGCTAGATGGGATGCCTACAGAATACTACTTATGGCTCCAGCTCTACCTAGAGTGAGCGATCTGGTAGAGGCTATCAAGGGTATAGATCTAGATGATTGTAGACGTATACTATGGGATTCAGCCGATAGCTACGTTATGAGGCATATAGCTTTGAAGTTCGACGCCATTCCTGGTAGCCTCTACTATAAGTCTGCAAGCTATCTAGCTACGCTACCAGATAGATTCAGGGATACACCCATATACGAGGAGACCGTTCGATTCCAGCTTAAACATCACTACGACTACGATAACTTCAAAAGACTCATCGAATACATTAGGGATGGAAGGATAGAGGTTGAGGTGTTAGAGGATCTACCTGAACCTACACCTATAGCTAGACCTATATTCGATTTAGGCTTGGAGACCGGATTATACGATGAAAGATCGTTTAAAGATATTCTTCTCTCTAGGATGTTAAGTCTCGTATGCCTATCATGTCTATACTCTTGGAGGAAGCCTGTTAAAGATCTTACCCGGGGGGTTTCATGCCCATTATGTGGTGGAAGTGAGATAGGGGTATTGAAGTGGAGGAGAGAGGAGACCTTAGAAGCTCTAAGGAAGAGGAGGGGTAACACCAAGCTTAACGAGGAGGAGGAGAAGCTCGTACTCAACGTAGATATGACCGCAGATCTAGTGAAACTCTACGGCGGTAAAGCGTTCATAGCTCTATCTGTTAGAGGTGTAGGACCGTTGACGGCCTACCCGATATTAGCTAGGAGACATAGCGATGAAGAAGAATTCTTCAGGGAGCTTAGGGAAGCTATGCGTGAGTATATGGAGACTAGAGATTACTGGGATGATACCGGGAAGATTTCGGTGAAATGATCGACGGAATTTTAATGATGTATGTGGCGAGTATAGTTCCCAGCTTTAGCTTCCCCACTTATAGCTTTAACCGGTCTATCTTCTACCGAAGCAGTCAAAGATCTAGGTATATTATCGAGGGTTTCTGTTAACTGTTAGATTATCTCGAATTCTATGGATATCATCCTAGGTTTAGCTCCTTCAGATGTGAATATCGTATCCTAGGCATCTATCCAGGTCTACTGGCTATTGACGGCATATCTTCCAAAGTTCTCTACGACCTTGAGTACGACCTGCCCGGGATTTTACCTTTATACAACCAGTGATAGCTTTCGCTTAAGTTCCATATAGGGGTTTCCTGCTATACTAAGATTGTAAAGTTATCGAGTAAACTTAGCTCCAGCTTAAATTTAATCTTCTAACTGTAAGATAAACTATCGATCGTTTTAAACAATATATTTGAATCTAATATTTCTAAGTGTATGGCTAATCAGATCAGAGTTCAGATTGAGATCGATGTGAAGGTTGGAGGATTTTAAGCTATTATCTATATGAGAAGCTAGTTTGATATAGCCTCGAATCAGTATAATGGAGCTACGGAAGCTGAATGAGAATTCTAGAAGGATCAGTAGTTAAAGGATGGATAGCGTGAACGGGATAATCGGTCGTAGAATATCGATGGAAGCCTATTCCTATTATCAAGGGTAACCTCCACTATCTCTACACCGCTCATGGATCTTATACGTCTAGCTAGAGGATCATCGCATCTATAGTGTATCGTACCTAGTACGTTCTTACCGGAGTCTAGTAGTCGGTAGATAGCATCCCTAAACTTCCGGGATAGAAGCTCCATAGGGCCGATCTCGTCTACAACTATAACTTCTATAGAATTATCGTTTAAGGCATCGAGTATAGCCTTAACACCTATGGATTCAAACTCATCGATATTAACCCTATATCTACCTATCCTAGGGCCGGAGGTAAACGATACGTGAGCAAGCCAACCCTCTAAACCGGTATATATATCTCTAACCTTGAAACCAACTCTAACGCCAGACTCTCTAACTTCGAAGCTCACCATACCACCGATACGTATACCTGATCTGCTGAGAAGCTTAACAGTCTCTAAGACGACGGTAGTCTTACCGATACCAGGTCTACCAGTCAGGAAAACTCTATAGACCATCAGAAAGGATATACAGTTTAAAGATCTATATATAAATCCGTGGTGGCTATGAAAACTGTTAGCTACCCCTAGGATCATAACTCTACTCTATCGATCCAATATATACTCTACTTGAGATTCAGTAGTATCTTAGCAACTATTTATATGAAGAATATCCTACCTAAGTCTCTCATATAGTATGGAGATTCATCTGTATCATTTATATAGGTGGTAATGATTTCTCTCGACATATCTATACAATAGCGTTGATCAGATGAACATTCTGAACATCCCCTAAGGGTACGTTAGCTGAAACTTAACCGGATCTATCATCCTTCCTAGAGACCGTATAATAGACTATACCGCTATACTCACGGCTAGTTACCCAGAAGCGATCCTAGGTTCGGCTAACGTTATACGCTTAATTTGAAGTTCATATACCTGGGGGAATTCGAAAACTTCGATATACGGATAAAAGCCGATCTACTACCGTCAGCGGTACAGTAAGGCGGCTCGTAACGTAATATATTGTAGAGATTATAGGTGTGCTGGTAATCTGAAATATTTGACGACTAAAGATAGCTCAACCTATCGAGGTATTACTTCAGATATTCATCGAATACCAGAACCTTTATAGCGATATATACCAGTAGGTATTCAATAGATTATCGGATAATTAAACTTTATTGTTATTCACTCTACCTATACTTATTCAAAATTTTATAATTAACAGTAAATGTTCAGAAGTATATCTGATTAGCCGATTTCATAGGTATATTATAATTGATTAGAATCTCGCAGGCGGGAAGTAGATAAGTGAGGAGAGAGCAAAGATAGGATATATCTAGCTTTATAAGATCTAGTTAGGATAGCTTTCTATCGAGGGGGTTTATATGAGTGGCGAGTATTGTAGGCTTCTCTGGTATCGTGCTGAGAGGTTTCTGGTTAGAGCTTTGAGGGATTATTCTGAAGGTGATTATGATGGTGCTTGCTTTAACGCTGAAGAAGCTGTTCAGCTAGCGGTTAAAGCGGTACTCTACAAATACTTCGGGGAAGCTCCTCGTATACATGGTTCAAGGACCCTTCTCTCTATGTTGAGAAATCTGTTTATGGGTGCTGGGAGGGATGACTTAGCATCTCTGATAGGTAGGTTTACCGCTGATAACAGTGATACCCTGGATCTATTAGAGGAAAGCTATATTATGGCTAGGTATGGTAGTATATCTTACGGTAGGAGGCAAGCTGACCTATGTATCGAAGCTGCTAGGAGGGCTTTCGAGGTGTTGAAGGATGTCGAGAGAAAGTTGGCCTAGGTATGCTTTGGAGAGGTATCTTAAGCTTAGGAGTTGGATGGATTATAGGGGGGTTATCGTTAAAGCTTGTAGGATATCCTGGGGATAGATGTCTAAGCGTATATGTAGTCGGTGGGCGGCTGAGGATAGGTTAACCGTATTAAGCGATATAGATGTGGTCGTAGTGGTAGATGATCCTTCATACAAGAGTTTAGAGAATATGTTAGCTGTTAAGAGGAGGGCTGAAGAATTGGGTTTACCGGTAGATGTGTGGCTGGATGTGAAGATATCGACGGAGGAAGAGTTTAAACAGTTAATCGATAAGGGTGTATATAGGAAGGTTATCGAGGTAAGTTGATAGCTATGTATCGATCTTCCACATCTCTTCTACGATGCGAAACGGGGATTTATCTAGATGCGGTATTTTCCATACTTTCTAGCTACTTCTATCATCTTCATGAAGTTTTCGAATTTCACTCCGACATCTACTACGTTAGCCGTCGTTAGTATATGTCCTCCTCCAGGTGAGGCCTTCCTTATACACTCTATTGTTTCTCTAGCTACATCTTCGAGTGAACCTACGTTCAAAGTACGTAGGCATATATTGCCTACCAAGCATATCCTATCTCCGTACAGCTCCTTGATCTCACCTATATCTATACCTGCCTGCGGATCTAAAGATTGGATGCCATCCACACCTGATTCGACTATATATTCTAGTAGAGGCTTTATATTCCCATCTGAATGTAGGATTACGAATGCACCCATCCTCTTGAAAGCTTGAACCTCCCTCCTAAGTTCTGGGAGTATGATCTCCTTGAATATCTTAGGAGACATGAACGGTCCATTCTTATACGCATAATCTGCTCCGTTAACTATACCATCCGCACCTGCTTCTACCTGACGTTTAGCGGATTCTATAGCTATATCCGTCCGGTAGCGTAGATAACTCCTGATAAAATCGGGGTATCGATAGAGCCATCTGAGAAGATCTACATCCTCCCCTCCGATCGTACCTGATGCTCCTCCGAAGATCAGAGCCTGATCACCAAGCTCTTTCTTCAGTAGCCTTATAGGGTAAAGGTAGCTATCGTCTATAGTAGTATCCGCTATCTCCTCAGGTTTAGGCCCATACCTGATCCTCGCCTCTATCGAGGCTATAACCTCCTCATCCGATCTAGGCTTCCCTCTCTCTAGAGGCCAATCCATATTGGTTTGCGGAACCCATCTCCTGAGGGATCCGTTAACCCTCCATACATTCCCCCCAACCTTCTCCACCCTAGTACTCTTAGGGTACGCATTCGGATAGACTCTGATCCACTCAACCTTAAGCTTCCTATAGAGATCTAGCTGATCCTCAGCTATCCTACGATTCACATAGTCAACCTTACCCTCAGCTATAGCATCCCAGCATAGAGGTGTATTCCTATAGTATGGTGTACGACCTATAATCTTAGAGGTTATAAGAGGGGTCACACCGAAGCTACCTATAGGAAGCATATCAGGCTCCTCGAGGAGGAGCGCTGCTTCAGCTCTCGATCTACCATTCATACCAGGTAGCATAATTTCGATGAGTAGCTATATAAATCTGTCTATGCAGAGATGGATAAAATAAAAAAGGAGAGGATTAACCAGGTTGCTGTTACATCGTCGCGATCGTCGTAGCCGCGTAATGAGCGCTAGTTATGAATATCGCTAAGGTTATCGATGCCGCCATACCTATAGCGAAGAGCATAGCTACATCATTGTATAGCTTCGCTCCACCTATCCTCAGGACTATGAGTTTAGCTATATACGCTACTATACTGGGTATCAAGACGTTATAGTACATCCAGCCGAGACCCATGGTTACCCCTGCAGGGTTTAACGGGAACCATGGATATCTAGCGTGCATTATGTAGGTTATCGATGTGATAGCGAATCCTATCGCGAATAGTATCCATTGACCTACTACTGGTGGGGCCCATGCACGCCAGTAAGCTACTCGTGTTGCTGCAGCAGCGTATGTCGGGCCTCTCTGTAGGTAGTTGTTCGGTACTCCTGTGTAGTTGAATATCGCTAGGTTTAACGCTCCGAAGTGGTGCCACATCCACAATATAACAGGGTAACCTACGGCTACACCTATTATAGTAGCTAGTATCCCTCCTAGGAATATATACTTCGAATGCAGCCCTTCGACGGATCCTATCTTATACGCTTCCATAAGCGTTAAGCTCGGTGCACCCCTAGCTACAGGACTCCACCACCACGGATAATCTGCTCTAAGTACGAGGAACCTCCTCTTAGGATCCTCTATGAAGAACGGCGATAACGGATCT
>JANXEK010000013.1 GCA_025058595.1 Candidatus Bathyarchaeota archaeon | reverse complement strand
TAGGCTTAACGTATGCATAAGCCTTTATCCCCCTACCTCTAAGGTATTCTGCGAGCTTCTCAGCATAGGCAGACCCCATATCCATCGATACGAATATCAGACCCCCACCGCCAAGCCTAGCTACAAGTTCAGCTGTATCCTCCTCGATAGTCGCTCTACGCTCGATATACAGATCCTCTACATTCCTTAGAAGCTCGAATCTACCTCCCAACTCGAAGTTTAGAAGCTCCCTGAATAGCATCACCCTCTTAGTACGTTTAGCTCTTGCAGATGCACCGGAAACTATGAGTATACCCGGTTTCCGCTCCCTTAGAAAACCCGCTACTATGGATTCGAGCCGTTCAACCTCTGATCTAGCATACTCCATGTTCTCCCTACTTCTCAAAGCCCTCCTTAACCTTCTTCTAGCTTCGATAAGCTTATACCCAGCTTCGATAACCTCATCGGAGAATCCTAGAAGCTTCAAAACCCTATCTACATTCTTAGACGTCTTCAGAAATGAATCTACATCATCCACGAATATGATATCGAACCTTACATCTTCGATCAAACCGAGCTTCCTAGATAAGAAGGCTGAGGTTGTTATCAGTATATCGAAATCTACGCTCTGTATACGCTCGTACGCCTCCCTAGCCTCCCTATCCGTCATAAGAGAATGGTATACAGCAACCTTCACATCCCTGAAACCACCCTTCTCTATGAAGGATAGAATCCTCGAGTAGACTTGCTGTGCTAGTAGGGAGGTGGGTAGAATCATATAACCCTTCATACCCTTCAGGGCGAAGTATACTAGTAATGCTATACCGAGAGCCGTCTTACCCATACCTGTAGGTGCGACTATAGCTATAGATCTACCTTTGAAGATCTGTTTAGCCCAGCTTCTCTGGATGCTTAGAAGCTTCGAACCCACCCCTCTATAGAATACCTCCTCGAACCGTTCAAGCTCACTCTCTAGATCCACTACGCCGGCATACCGCTTCAGCTTACCGTTACGTCTAAGCTCATCTACGATTATCCTCCTCAACTCACCCCTAGATAGTATACGTGTAAGTTCGATGTATCGATCACCTGGTAAGCATGAATCGCATGGAAGCCCATAGATAAGTCTGAAATCAGATATATCACCTCCACAATTGGGGCATGCATCACGGAATATACAGTGTAAGGTAGATGAAGCTACAGCTACGCCCCCCCTAACCTCTCTCATCATATCCTACCTCTCTACTAAATCGAGGTTTAACTTAGATTTTCACATACAACCCGTCTCGATGGGCCTAGCCTAGTATATTTCGGGGGAAACCTTTAAAAAGAAGCGTATAGCTACCCTTGTGTTAGGTACCTAATATACCTAGGTATGTCAGGTGATATAGAGTGTCGAGAGGCTCTATCGGTAGATTGTTCATGTATATGGCTAGAGAGAAGCGGACGTTAGCATCATTCCTAATAGTCAGTATAGCCGGTATCGCCGCCGGTATGCTTGTACCATGGGTTGTAAGGGATATGGTGAACTATATAATCTCGCTGATAGGTATCGGAAACTTTAATCTATCCATAATGATTTCCTATGCTTTGGCTCTAATAGCTTTACTCGTCGCATCAGGCTTCCTAGAATTCCTAGATAGATACCTCTCAGAGCTTCTATCCCAGAGGGTCGTTTTCAGGCTTAGGATAGATCTGTATAGCCATCTACAAGATCTATCATACGGATTCTACGATAGGATCGATACGGGTCAGATAATATTGAGAACGACCGGTGATATGGATACTATAGGTAGGTTCATAGGATTTTCGTTCTCACGTCTGATACATTCCATACTAACGTTGATCATAGCTGTAACGATACTATTGACGATTAACGTAGAGCTTACCATGATAGCATTCATAATACTCCCCGTATTAGCTGTAGCGGTCATCTTCTTCAATAGTAAGATAGCTCCGATACTAGAGGAGCAGTGGACCGTCTTCAGCCGCTTCAACACGGTGGTTAAGGAGTATATAGCCGGTATGCGTGTGGTTAAAGCGTTAGGTCTCGAACCTATATTCAGAGATAACTATATGGATAAAGCTGATAAAGTCTACAATCTGAGGCTATCCTTCGCTAGGTTCGCATCCCTTATGTGGCCTTCCATAGGATTGCTATCGGGTGTAGCGAGCGTTCTAGTATATGTATACGGAGGGTTTAGGGTTATATCTCATACGTTAAGTCTCGGCGATCTGATAGCTTTCATAACATATCTATCGATGCTTAATAGGCCTATAGTATCGTTCGGATTCTTCATCCTAAACTATAAGAGGGCGACGGTTTCAGCCAGTAAAATATTCGAAGTACTCGATGCGGAGCCTGAGGTTAAGGAGGAGTTTGGAGCTACAGAGCTTAGAGAGGTTAAGGGCGCTATAGAGTTTAGAAACGTATCGTTCGGGTATGTCGAAGGTAAACCTGTATTGAAGAATATATCTTTCAAGATAAAGCCTGGGGAGAAGGTTGCTATCGTCGGAGGTACAGGATCAGGTAAGAGCACCATCCTTAAGCTCATACCTAGATTCTACGATCCGTGGAGTGGTCAGGTAATCGTAGACGGTGTCGATGTTAGGAAGGTTAAGATAGCTTCGTTGAGGAGACATATAGGTATAGTGCATCAGGATGTCTTCATATTCTCCGGTACGATAAAGGATAATATAGCTTACGGTAAACCTAACGCTAAGATGGAAGAGATAATCGAAGCTGCCCGTATAGCAGGTATCCACGACTTCATATCCCAGCTACCTCAAGGATACGAGACATCCGTAGCAGAACGCGGCGTAACACTCTCAGGAGGTCAAAGACAAAGGATAGCTATAGCTAGAGCTATACTTATGAATCCTAAGGTACTCCTACTAGACGATCCTACCTCAAACCTCGATGCAGAGACTGAAGTTCGTGTAGTCGAAGCTTTGAAGAAGCTTATCGAAGGTAAGACCGCTATAATCGTTACCCAGAGGCTTTCGACGCTTAAACTCGCAGATAGGATACTAGTCTTAGATAGGGGTGAGATAGTGGAGGATGGTACCCATGAAGAGCTTCTCAGTATGGGAGGAGTATACACTAGACTATACACGTCACAGTTCGCCCATCAGGAGGCATTGCTAGTTAGAGAGGTGTGATACGATGGCTCATCCCCCACACATACATAGATACATGACTATGGAAGAGAAGGGTAGGCCTAGAGAATCTACCATCAAGCTTATAAGACGTCTACTATCGTTTATAGCTAGGTATAAGCTCAGAGTAGCCATACTATTGATCTCGGCGAGCTTATCGATAATCCTAAACCTATACGCACCGTATATAGGGCGTCTCCTCATAGATCAGGGTATAATGGCTGCGAACGTAGATAACATGGTTAGATACGGCGTACTCCTAGCATCTATAGCTTTAGCAGGATGGTGCGCTGGAGTCTTCAGATTCTATATGCTATCGTGGATCACCCAGAGACTGCTGTACGATCTTAGAAAGCTTATGTTCGAGAAATCTGTGCATCTAGACTACGGATACTTCTCATCGGTAGAACCTGGGCAGATTATATCGAGGTTTACGAACGATATCGATACCGTAGGTGAGACAGCTACCTCAGGCCTCTTGGATACGCTATTCAATAGCCTCACCATAATCGGTGCTATAGTTGCGATGACATCGATAAACTGGAAGCTTACCTTAGCAGCATTCTTCATGATGCCGTTAATCGTCCTCACCGTTATAACTATCGCCGAGAAGAGTAGAGCGGCGTATAGGGTTGTTAGGAGTAAGGTTGGAGAGCTTACATCTAAGGTGGAAGAGAGTGTATCCGGTATTAGGGAGGCGCAATCCTACAGCGAGAGGAGACGTGTAGATATCGAATCCTTCAGCCGTATAGGCTTAGAGGTTATGCAAGCTAACATACGTGCTACCAAGGTTATCGGTCTCATGAACCCTCTGATGAACCTGATAAGGGGTGGAGCTATAGCTATAATCATAGTCTACGGCGGATACCTCGTATCTACAGGCGAAGCTACTATCGGATCGCTAATAGCTTTCTACAGTTACCTCGAAATGTTCTTCGGCCCAGTTACGATGATCGCGCTATTCTATAATACATTCCAATCGGCTCTAGCCGCAGCTGAAAGGATATTCGGTTTCATAGATGCTAAGCCTTCAGTCGTAGAAGCCTCCGACGCAGTCGATATCGAGATAGAGAAGGGTAGGATATCGCTGGAGAACGTATACTTCAGCTATAGCGATACTCCTGTCTTCGAAGATTTCAACTTGGAGATAAAGCCGGGAGAGATCCTAGCGGTCGTAGGACCTACAGGCGCCGGTAAGACTACCCTAGCTAACCTTATCCTAAGATTGTACGACCCTCAGAAAGGCATCGTCACCATAGATGGGGTGGATGTTAGGAGGGTTAGGATCCAATCGCTACGCAGACAGACTGCTCTAGTACCGCAGGAGCCGATACTATTCGAGGATACGGTTATAGGGAATATAAGGTACGGTAAACAGGATGCTTCAGATGAAGAGATAGCCGAAGCTATAAGGATGCTCGGGTTAGAGGAGCTTATAGAGAGGCTCCCCGAAGGGCTTAATACACGCGTAACCGAGGGTGGAGTAAACCTCTCCGTAGGTCAAAGACAGCTTATAAATATAGCTAGAGCTTTGATAAGGAATCCGAAGATAGTCGTGCTCGATGAAGCTACGAGTAGCGTAGATCCATACACCGAGAGCCTATTGCAGAGAGCTCTGAAGAAGCTTCTCGAAGGTAGAACATGTATAATAATAGCTCATAGGCTATCTACGACATTTTTAGCAGATAGAGTCATAGTACTAGATAAAGGTAGGATAGTCGAGGAAGGTAGTCATATCGAGCTATTGAGAAAGGGAGGAGTATATGCTAAACTATACGAAGCTCAGCTCGGAGAAGCTGCTAAAGCTATAAGAACCGTAATAGGCTAGCTTCACACTCCTCTACCTCTAGAGTGCCGTTCCTCCTTTCATCGGCTCGGTTAACGTTTGTACAGCGAGGAGGACGGAACCCCCTCAAACCTCGGCTAGATGGATTATTGCATCCATTAAGATTTTTCTATAGATGATCTAGGATTTCTGCTATCTACTCAACGGCTATCGATGCTATCCATGTAACTTGCTCAGTGAGTTACGTTAATAAAGTGTATTTGTCTAATTCTACTTTTTAGGTATGCAGATTCAGTTGGATGAAGTGGATAGGAAGATACTGGAGATGCTTCAGCGTAACGCTCGTACCCCGCTTAAACGTATAGCTTTAGCTTTAAACATAAGCGAGGGAACTGTACATGTTAGGCTTAAGAGGCTTCTAGCTAGCGGTATAATACGAGGCTTCCATACGATTCTCGACGAGGAGAAACTAGGCTATAATGTTAAAGCTATAGTAGCTTTGAAAGCCGATCCGTCGATGTATAGCCGTATACTCGAATCTCTTAGAGAAGTAGATGGCGTAACAGAAATCTACGATGTAACCGGTGAATACTACGCTATACTCAAGGTTAAAACCACCAGTAGGGAGGAGCTTGCAAACATAATAGATCGTATAGGTTCTATAAAGGGGGTTCAATCGACGTCTACTATGATAATACTACGGACGATAAAAGAGGATCTGACGCTTAGGATCTAACGCTTCTAGTACGCGGAGGATTCGGTAGTTTACTTATCCTCCTCCTTACCTCTTCAGGCCATTCATCGTATTCGAATCCATGCTGAGCTAGGAAAGCGGTAATCCATCTTGTTAAACCGAATCCAGCGCATCCGGTCCATATCTCTCTATCCTTAACTTCACGTATATTGAAGCTTCTGACATACTTATCTTTAGCGCATGTGTATGCGCCTATCTCTAGCCACTCACTCTCCTTCCTACCTCCTCTATATGGTAACCACACCTCAAGGTCGACGGTCGGGTAGCCTTCAGGCTTAGATATATCCACGTACGTCTTACCAGCTTCTTCGCTACTCATATAGAACGGTGCACCTACGACCAGTCTAGCTTCGAGCTCGAGCATCCTATCCGCAAGCCTATAGGATTCTTCGGCAATCCTATCCCTGAATTCTATAGCATCATCTCTCGATGCAAGCCATACTGCTTCAAGCCTATAAAACTCTACGGTACGCTCCAATCCTCTAACACCTTTCCCCTCCCACCTCCACGTCCACCCACTTTGATCGTATACCCTCACCGGTAGATCTTCATCCATATCCACGTATTCACCTGAGAAGAACTGGTAGAACGGCGTACACTGTGCAGGCTCTAAAACGTACAAGGGTCCTTCGAGCTCCCTCCTCAATAGTTCTAGGTCTATCTTCTTCCTAGCAGTGAAATCTCTCTTGAAATCTACAAGCGCATCCTCGCGTCTAGGTGGGACCATACAGTATATCATACCCTCGGCTAGATGATCCAGGTATCCAGGCATCTTAGCTATAACGTGGATAGGTGTAAGTTTAGGTAGCATCCACTCCTCGAAGCCTAGAGGTTCCAGTATATTCTCTATTATCATAGCTTTTATAGTGTTGAGTAAGAGTGTTATCGGCGCTGTGAGTATCCATTGACCCCTACTAAGGTAGCGTTTAGCCCATCCCATCTTAACGATCGATTCAGCTACATCTCCGCCGAACTTCACGGCCTTCTCTCCCGTATACTTCAATATATATCCTAACGGTGCAAGCTTGGCTCCTACAGCTTCGGCGGATGCTACAGGTTTAGGCTTTGCTTCGGCTAACAGTAGGCCGACTACCCTATCTACGACTCTATCCTCAAGATCCTTCTCGCTAAGATTATGGAATTCTATCGTACAGTATTCACCTACATCCTGAAGGGTAGCTATCCCCTCTATAATGGAGGATATATGGCTGTAATCCATCTTAGGAAGTCCCTCGACGTAGTATCTCTCTATGGTTAAACCTCTAACACCTATCTTATGCTCCCCTCCTAGCTTCTCCGATAGATATCTCCTAATCCTGAGGAGAGCATCATGGGCTCTCACGTAGCGATCCGATACTATACGTAACTTCAGATAATAGCTGTCAACACCCCACCAATCTATCTTCGCCCCCTCAGCTCCGCTAGGAGCCCCCTTTCTAAGGAGGGGTTTAACCTCCTCTAGATACTCGGAGATTCTATCCTTTATATCCTCAAGGCTACGGCTAGCTTTGATATTAGCTTCGAGCTTAAACACTATATCCATAGTATACAACTCCTAGGCTAAAGATAGAAATAAAGTCCGAACGAACTATATAGGTGTATCCTCTACTTGCCTAGATCGTACGGTCGTACATCTATAACATGATCGTATACGCTTCTAATACGAGTTTAGCTACCTTACTCATATCTAACCCGGTAGTGTTAACCACAAGATGGTAGAGGCATGGATTAAGCCAATCCAGCTTATAGAACCTTCTTACAAGAGCTTCACGCTCCTCATCGCTAGCCTCTACCTCCCTCATAGCTTCGCTCAGACTTATACCCCTAGTCTTAGAGATATGCTCTGCTCTATATCTCTCATCAGCTACGAGTAGTACTTTTAGGAAATTCTTCCTAGGTAGGAAGAAGAATGCAGCTCTACCTTCGATCACGATCTTACTTTCAGCATTAGCAACTTCATACGTATAACTTTCGAGTATCCTATCGAGGTTTATCTCACCGGATCTTATATGTTCTTGGAAGCCTGCGAAGCTTTCACCTCTCTCCACTACAAGCCTCTTTAATATACTCTCGCTATTGTAGACCTTCGCACCGGTCTCTCTAGCTATCGCCTCAGCTACCTCGGTACATCCAGCTCCAAGCTGACCGGCTAAAGCTATCCTCAGACTGGACATCGTAAATTATCTAGTAGAGATGAGATTTAAATTTTAGCTTTACAAAACTTCTATTATGCATCTCGATCCAAGGGAAGTTCGGATAATAGGCGTTAAGCTTCCTGAGATTAAGCTCGGTGATGATATAGGCTACTTAATAGTGGATGCGTGTATAAAGCAGGGCGTTAAACTCGAAGAGGGGGATATAGTGGTAGTAACCCATAAGATAGTCTCTAAAGCTGAAGGCTACGTATACAGGCTTAGCGATATATCTCCGTCGATATTCGCTGAGAGGGTGAGCCTAGAACTTGGGAAGGATCCTAGACATGTAGAGTTGATCCTCAGACAAGCTAGACGTATAGTTAAGATGAGAGGGCCTCACATCATAACGGAGACCATACATGGATTCGTATGCGCTAATAGCGCCGTAGATCTATCAAACGTATCTGGTGGCGATATGGCTGTAACCCTGCCTGAAGATCCAGATTCATCTGCTATGAAGATAGGGTTAAGGATAAGGGAGCTTACAGATGTAGATGTAGCCGTGATCATAAGCGATACTTTCGGTAGAGCTTGGCGTAAAGGTCTTACAGATGTAGCAATAGGCGTATGGAATATGAAGCCTCTAATAGACTATAGAGGGTTGAAGGATCCATATGGATACGAGTTGAGAGCTACCGTCGTCGCCGTAGCCGATGAAGTAGCATCAGCCGCAGAACTTGTGATGGGGAAAACCGAAGGTATCCCTGTAGCCATAGTTAAGGGGGTCAGATACGAGAAGGGTGAAGGGACATACAGGGATTTACTAAGGCCTTTAGAGGAGGATCTATTCAGGTAGACGCGCCTCCTCAAGCTCCTCTATTCTACGTATAAACCTTCTAGTGGTAGGTCCTGGAAGCTGTATACTACTCTTCCTATACCTCAAAACCACCATCGGATCCACCATTATAACCTCATACCATTCATAGACTCCATCCTCGTATACATAGTAGCTCCCGATAGGCTTAAGATTCTGATACTTCCTCTGTGCTCTATACACCGCTACCTCCTCCTTAGATACCTCCCGTTTAATCCTCTTAACACCTAACGCTTTAGGCCTCCTACCAGATCTAGGTCTAGGCTTCTCCCCGGATCCCTTACGTACGCGAACCCTAACCACGATGAAACCTCTCTTAGCTTTATAGCCGAGCTTCCTAGCTGTATGCAGTTTAGTCGGCTTCTCTACTCTAACTACAGCCGGTTGCCTCCTCCACTCGATCATACGGCTACGCATGATACTCTCCAACGGTTCATGGAACGATCTACGCCATAGCTCAGATAACGCTTTGTACATGGTTAAAGTCATAACCCTAACTCTCCTCGAAGGAGGAAGGGAGTAGATAAACCTTTCCCGATATAAGATACGTTCTATCCGTAGATCCCTTATAGCCTCTACCTCGGTATCCTCATGATACCTTTCTCGATCTTCATCTCGTCGAGTATACCATCTGTATAGTATAGCAAGGTTCCAGGTACCTCGCTTTCGACTATTAGTTCTCTATCGATTCTGACGATCCTCACAGGATATGGTGGGAGTAGATAATCTTTCAAACCTATTACCGCCCCTCCATCGTATATAGGTGCAAGTATGAGTATCTCCGCCTCAAGTTCCTTAAGAGATATGTTAACCTCGCCCTCAGGCTTCATAGTCTCGTAGCTTCCATCGAACACTCTATAACATAGATACTCTCTTTCTTCAACCTTAAACGGTAGGATATCAAGCTTCACACGACCATCCAGAGTGTTGCCATCTTTATATACGTTGAATAAAGCTACCGTCGTATACCCTTTAACGGTCGAAGCTACCTTCAAAACTACCGGCTCGTTGTATGGATCCCTAAATAATAGGTCGCGCGTCGGTAATCCGGGTCTATCCACCCTAACAACCCTACCATCAGGTAGGGAAACCTTTCTAAGCGTATCTAGATCGGATCTCTCCGGATACCTATCCGTTATATATACTGGTCCGCCGCTGAATATCCTAGCTACCAAATGTATCTTCGCGTAAGGATCGTAGGATATGAACATATCATAATCTGGATAGGCTATATTACTGAATAGTAGGGTGTTGTACACGCTGAATAGCGTATGCAGCTTCGCACCGGCTTTCCAGAAAGGTATATAGTCTATCGATACCCTCATAGCATTGCTAAATAGGAAGTAGCTGTAATCCTCTGGAGCCATACACATGCAGTTAACTATATCTAGCCCGGTAGCATACGCGGCTAGCTGCATAGCAAGCTGTACGTTCCTAGCAGCTAAGCCGACAGGGTAATCCCCAGAATATAAGCTATGGATAATCCACTGGTTATCTATCTTAACGAAATCGAAACCAGATTCCCTGACCCAGGAGAAGAACCTCCTATAGAATTCGTAAGCTTTATCCATGGTTGCTGGTGGGACATAGCTATCGGTAAACTTAGATCTATACCCATCGACACCTAGCTCCCTAGCTACCTCCTCCTCGAATCCTCCCCAATGAACGTTTATAGTATGCCATAAACCTACAAGTTCTACACCTAGCTCTCTTAGATCCTTGACTAAGCCTCTTAACCCTCTAGGAAATCTCTGGTTTGCTGAGAGCCGTCTTAGAACCCTACGAGGCCATCTCCCCCCAGATACCTCATCTTGCCATCCATCATCTATTATAACCCATCCGATAGGTATACCCCTAGCCCTCAACCCTTCGACGATCCTCAACACGTTATCGTGCGATAGATCCTCGGTTAGGAGAGCGTTCCACGAACACCATCCAAGCCTATCCATGAATATAGGCACTCTCTTATTCACCCTAAGCTTAAACGTGGAGCTAGAAGTTGCAGCTTCTACGCATTTATCCACTGCTCTATACGGATCGTTATCGATAGCTATAGAGGTGATCCAGCTTAACCCTACTTTTCTAGTCTCGACTCCTGAAAATATTCTAAGCTTGAAACGTGGATCTATATAGGTCGTAACATCTCCATCCGTAACCGTGAGAGCCGCCAGGTATGTATCCCCATATTCCGTTAATATGAATACACTGTAATATGGGATATCCTCGAATCTACCCACTACGACTGGATAAGTCCAGCATGGAAACCCTCGCACATATTCCTCATGAGCTTTATAGCTTAGATCGTACGGGTATAAGGGGCTATCAGAGGGTTTAACGCCTCTCGACTCCTTACCGGCAGCGATCGGGTTATAGTATCTGAAGGCATCTGAATAGAATCCAGCTGCACCCCTATGAGTCGTTAAAGCTAGTATCCTCTTAGGATTGCCAGCATCCAGCTCCACCTCGATCGGATGCAACCTATCAAGATTCCTAGAGGAATCCATCGATAAACCTACGTTAACCCATCCATCCGATCCTACGGTATAGAGGTCGATGTATGCATCCGCACATCTATACCTGTATATCCTATAATCGTCTCTCATCCACCCTATGCCTTCAAGACTACAACTCGACCTCCCCCCATCACTAAAACCGAGGGTAACCGATCTGATATCTACGCGTACACCCTTAGAATCTATGATTATAGACATAGAATCCACCCCTTTCGCAATCGGTGTAGATCTAGCCTAGGATATATAACTTACCGCGATCCGACTTTGTGATAGATAGCCCATCCTACCATTGTAGTCGTATACTTTTCCCTCCATCTGCTCATCGTATAGCTAGATATCGACTCTGATCATAACCAGTATTCTAACACCTCTCCTTAATATCTGCACAACCTCTCTAGGTATATCGATCGCAGCTTTATCGGCCCCTATCATCAACGTACGATTACAGACATACCTACTCCTCCTACATACCATATCTGTCGGATGATCTACCGTAAGCTTATCCGATCCGTAGCCTCTCACCCTGAATACATATCCATCTATATCGAGCGTAAGCGTTACAACGGATCCAGCGATACGTATCCCATACCTAACATCCTCACTTAGCTCTCTTAGCGATTTCTCGGCTTTAACAGCTACTATACAGTCTCCTCTAGGTGTGACGTAGTCTTCCTTCGTTATCATAAGCGTAGATCTATGCTCAGCCTTTATGTTACGATGTCCTTGTGCGTAGAAGCTATCCTCGTATACTACCATCCATACTCTCCTCTTAGAGGTACGAAGATCACATCTAGAAGATTCTTCCTAGTAATCCTTCCATCGGCCTTCTTCTCCACCTTGACGAGTATCTGCGTCGAATAGGGCCTACCTACCGGTACTAGAAGTATCCCTCCAGGTTTAAGCTGTTCGATCAGAGGATGAGGTATATCCGGTGCCGCCGCCGTTACGAGTATACGATCGAAGGGGGCGTATTCAGGTAGGCCTCTAGATCCATCTCCATGTACGACCGTAACCCTATCCCTGTAACCAGCCTTCTCGACGTTACATCTAGCATAATCTGCTAGCTCTTCGACTATCTCTAAAGTCCATACATGACCCCATAGACTCCTATCGATATCTATAGGCGCGACTATCTCAGCTATAGTACATGCATGGTAGCCTGAGCCTGCACCGACTTCTAAAACCTTATGTCCAACCTCTAATCGAAGCTCCTCGTTCATCAAGCATACCATATGCGGTGCGGATATAGTCTGACCAGAACCTATCGGTAGAGGGGTATCCATGTATGCGTACATCCTTAGATGCTCCGGTAGGAATAACTCCCTAGCAACCCTACGGAAAGCTTCTTCTACAGGTTTAGATCTGATAGCACCTATAGCTTTAAGCTCCTGTATGAGCCTCTCTTTTTCCCTAGCTAAACTCAACTCCCCACCACCATAAACCCCTACATGCTAGCCTCTATCGCTCCCCAAAGGATATTCTACTAGGTCAAAAATATATTGATCAGCTATAGCGACAGCCTCCTATATAGCGTAGGAAAGCGGATCTAAGTTTTTCGAAAGGATATATCCATACAGTCGGTTAAGCTCCTATCGGATAGATGAAGGTCATCCCTCAGGGGGATCAACCATAAATTTTTCCATACGTTTTCCATTAATAAGCACCTAGATATCCATAGATAATGCTTTCTAGATCCATATCCATTAACAACATCTTGACAGCGGTATAGATATATATAGATCGACGATACCTGCCCAACAATACTGATAGACGCTCGTATCGAGGGATCTATTAAGTCGATGAGCCTATAAACTTGATCAACCCTTTGAGATATATACGGTGGTATTAAGGGTAGGTATCCCTAGAGCTTCGAGGAGATGGAGGCATCTTCCGCATGAAAGAAGGGTTTCCTCCTGGTTTAGATCCTAGGTACGGGTGAACCCTAGATGGCTGGTGTAGACCTCGATACTTAAACGATTTTATTTAGCCGTCATGTATCTTATTTTGAGTTTATCTTGCGTATACTAGCCGTTGATATAGGGACTGGTAGCGTTAAAGCTGCGGTATTCGAGGATAGCTTTAGGTTATCGTCTATAGCTAGAGTTGAGCTTGAGGTAGGCGCTGAGCAGAATCCTGAAGCGATGTACAGAAGCTTCGTAGAAGCTTGCAGAACTATATCTAGAGATTCGAAGTATAGATCCGTGGATGCCTTAGTTTTAAGTGGACAGATGCATGGCCTTGTATGTATAGGTAGGGATGGTACACTTCTAACGATGCTTCACACGTATATCGATACTAGATCGGCTACGGCTGCCAAGTTTATAGAGGATAAGGTCGACGGGTATAGGCTGTACACCGAGACGGGATGCCCCCCTCTATTCATATATCCTTTAGCTAAGCTTCTATGGCTTAGATCGGCTAAACCATACATCTTCAGCGATACCAGATGGTTCCTCTCAGCTAAAGATTATATTATATACAGGCTTATAGGTGAACCCTATGTTGACAGATCTACAGCTTCAGGTAGCCAGCTTCTAAACATACACAGCTTAGATTGGAACGATACCTCTCTAGATTTAGCCGGGATCGATGAATCAAGGCTACCTAAGCTATGCGATGGAGAAAAACCTCTAGTAGAACTACCTAAAGGTGTAGCTTCGAATCTAGGATTAGACTGCACTCCCCCCATCTTCCTCGGAGCATCCGATGGAGCTCTACATAGCCTAGGTGTAGGGGCGGTAACCGATGGCTTAGCAGCCGTTAATCTAGGTACCAGCGGGGCCTTCAGGCTATCTTCACGTAGACCGGTAGTCGATAGATCTAGGAGTATGCGCTTCTTCTGCTACTATCTAGGCTACGGTATATGGATACCTGGCGGCGCTGTCAATAATGCTGGTTTATGTCTAAGATGGTTTAGAGATAATATACTAGGATCTCGATATGGCTACGATGAGCTTGTAAGCGAAGCTGAATCGGTAGATTTAGATCGGTTAAACCCGTTGATCCTACCGTTCCTATCTGGTGAAAGATTCCCCGTAAGGGATCCGTACGCTAAAGCGTTATTCTTCGGCTTAACACTGGATCATCGTAAGGGGCATATAGTTCGAGCTTTGATGGAAGCTCCGATCTACACCTTAAGATGGATAGAAGATTCTATGAAGGAGAATATGCTTAACGCTAGGGTTGCACGTATAGGTGGCGGAGGCTCCTCATCTAAGCTGTGGAGGAGGATATGCTCCGGCATCCTCAATCTAAGGGTTGAATACGTAGGTTTCGAGGAGTCGTCGCTTATGGGAGCTGCTATACTAGCTGCGCTAGGCTTAGGATACCATAGCTCTATAGGAGAAGCTTTAAACGTAGCTATCGATGTAGCGGATGTCGACGATCCGGTATCGTACGAAGTCGAGGTATACGAAGAACGTTACAGGTTATACCGTAGACTTTACGAAACGGTATCACCGCTATATCGTTCCTAGCATAAAGTTTTTCCTCAAACCTACCTTTACATTATATCGGTGTTAGATTCTTGGCTCGTATAGCTATCCTATCTTCAAGCTTCGGTGTATATACGCCTGAAGCGATCGAGAGACTTAAATCCATAGCAGAGGTCGTTAGGATAGAGTTGAAAGGTAGAAGCCTATCTGAAGATGAATCTATAGAGATCCTTAGAGGGTTCGATATACTTATACTAGGTGGAGGGTGTAATGTGACGGAGAGGGTTCTACGTGAAACTAATCTTAAAGTCGTAGCTAGGCATGGCGTAGGTCTCGATAACGTAGATGTAGAGGCTGCCACGAAGCTGAATATCCCAGTCCTATATACTCCTCATGCTAACGCTAGAGCCGTCGCTGAGCATACCTTCGCTTTGATACTCTCCTTCTCGCGTAGGATAACGTTAGCTCATGAGCATGTGAGGAGGCTACGCGCTACCCCTCCTAGACTTATAGGGTTTGAGCTCGAAGGTAAGAAGCTAGGTATTATAGGGTTCGGTGCTATAGGTAGGCTTGTAGCAGGTATCGGTAGAGGTTTCGGTACATCCATCCTGGTATACGATCCATACGTAGATCCTAAGATCGTCGAGGAGTACGGATGTAAACCGGTAGATCTAGAGACGCTACTCAGAGAATCTGATATCGTTACGATCCACGTCCCCCTAACAAGAGAGACCTATCACATGATAGGTGAAAGGGAGCTCAAACTGATGAAGCCTACCGCTCTACTAGTAAATACATCTAGAGGAGCCGTTATAGATGAACATGCTTTAGTTAGAGCTTTGAGGGAAGGGTGGATCGCAGGTGCTGCTTTAGATGTATTCGAAGAAGAACCTTTAAAACCTGATAACCCGCTTCTATCGATGGATAACGTAGTAGCTACACCGCATATAGCATTCCTAACGATCGAATCTGTTAGGAGAATGGATATGATGCTGGTAGAAGATATCGAACGAATACTCTCGGGTAGGAGACCTGAAAGGGTAGCGAACCCGAAGGTCTTAGAGAAAGTAAACCTTACGTAATATAGCTTTGAACGCTACGATTCTCGTTTAACCGATGTCTTCAATAGATCGTCTACCTCTTTAAGCTTCAAAGCTACCTGTCTTCCAAGATCTGTAAGCTTGAATACCTTCCTTACACCTTCACCCTCCTCTTCGATAAGCCCCATCCTTATCAAAGGTATCAGGCTTCTATAGAACGTACTGTATCCTATGTTTAGCCGTCTAGCATCGCTAACGATAACCCTCTCCTGGGTTAGAAGGAATAATAGTATGGTTACGCCATGTCTGCTTATATCCTCTATCACGTATGTTCACCTGCTTGAGCGTTTACTAATCTATTCGATCTATATAAATCTTTATGAAAATCAAATTACGAAGTCCTACTGCTATGTAAAAATTTGAGATAAACCTATACGACGATATGATATCTATGGAAGAATAGATCTCGCTTCATATAGCCATCTTCTAAATTCACCGATATTCCTAGGAAACCTCTCATACAATCTTCTAACTTCGTTCATCGCTACAGAAATCCTTCTGAGTCTAAGTAGAAGTTTCAATCTACCTGAACCTCTGATAAACCTTTTAACCTTCTCTAGCGTCTTAACCTTCAAAGTACCATACATGCTAGCTTTAAGGATATCATCCTCTGATAGAAGCCTAGCTGACATACCGTAATCTATATCTTCATCTGATATATCTTGTAGGAATCTTCTCAGTATATCTAAAGCTGCTTGTTTAGCTCCATAACTCCTCATATACCTTACGTTATAGCTCCATAGACCCTCAGCCGTAAATAATCCGCGATCGTATGCTTCAACTATAGCTTCGGCAGCTAGTTTACCTGCATACATGGATGGACCTATACCGCCTCCATGTATAGGGTTAACTTGACACGCAGAATCCCCTACCAGCATGAAGCCATCGGCTACAAGGCTTACTAGGGGTCTACGTGTAGGTACAAGACCACCTCCAGAATCGATTACAGTATCACCTACACATCTAACGCTATCCAGAAATTTGTAGAGTAGCGTCCTAGGATTCGGGTAACCCCGCTTACACTGAATACCTACCCCTACGTTAACCGTCCCATCACTTCTAGGGAATATCCAGGCATACCCGCCTGGAGCATACGCTCTACTAAGGTATATATCGCCATAGCTATATTCATCGTATCCCTCACCGATAGTTCTAACCTCTCTGTAAGCTACTTGAATATCCTCAGGTTTCACAAACCTCTCCGGTAGAAGTTCCTCAGGTATATTCCTCCTTAACACCGCTATAACCCCGCTCGCATCTACGGTAACTCTACCTTTAAACTCTACCCTAACTCCTCCCCGTTCTCCTATCACTCCTACGACTGCCCCTCCATCCAAGATCGGTTTAAGAGCCCTCGTAGAATCGTAGAGCTCCACCCCTCTATTCAAAGCCTCCCTCAGCAGATTCTGCCCAAATCTATGGCGTCTCAACATGAAGCCTGATACGCCTTCTCCTACTATCTCGAATACAGTCGATCTATTCGGAGAGTGTACTCTCATACCTTTAACCTCGTTTATTATAGCATCCCACGGGTACGGTAGGCCTAAGTTATCGAAGTGATGCTTACCGATAGCATCGCCGCATACCTTCCTACCTATATCAGACTCCTTCTTAACATCTACGATACACACCTTCAACCCTTGTCTAGCTGCGAATAACGCAGTCGAGCAGCCCCCCGTCCCAGCGCCTATTACTACGACGTCGTATACTCTGCTATGCTCCATGCATACTCACCTAAACGGCTTCAACCTACCTTCAGGATCTATCTCCCCCTTCTTTATCCTCGTCGACGATATAGGTCTGCCATCTTCAGCTAGAACCAACGGTACGATAACTATTTCTAGAGGGTTTAGCCCTCTAGAAACTCTGATACGGTTTATCTCCTCGGCTCTAGCTCTGGTTTCCTCTGTTACGAAGATAGCTTCAAGCTCCGCTACATCGATAGCTACACCGTATACATCGTTAAGTTTAACAATGCTATACCTTCCTCTATATCTTGAGTCTAGATATACCCTGAGCATCTTCTCCCTATCCATGTAAGGTGAGACCTTATAGGGTTTACCGAGCTTCAAGGCGAGCTCATCTGAGGTTAAGCCTATGAGAACATAATCTGAGCTTTCGAATGCTTCGTGAAGAAGCCTTCTATGCCCGGCATGTATGGTCTCAAACGTACCGCCGACGCATGCCAACCTAAATAACCTCTTACACCCCATCGTATACACCTGTATAGCCTCTGTAACCTTATATTATCTTCATAAGCTCTTCTTTAGCTCTCCTCCCCATCTTCTCATAGCTCTCTATAAGGTAGATATTCTCATCCACATCTATTATGACTATTTTATCATCGATTCTATACACGTTTCTCCTACCTATTATCTTGAATATCCTGTCTCCTCTATCCGTTTTAACCCTACATACATAGTATTCCCCTGTATAGGTTATATCGTATACATCCACGATGGATGGTATAAAGTATCTTTTATTCAGTACAGCTTCTAGCAGGCTCCTCTGCTCCCTTTTAAGTCTACGGATATCTCTAACTACGCATACATCTTCGTGGGTTAGAGTTGATCTGAATAGAACGTAGTATGGGTTTGAGAGGGGGAAGGGTTTAATCGGCTCCACACCTCTATACACCTTACCATCGATATAGATCGTTAACAGGTCTTCGTTTTCATCATATTCTATCCTAACTTCATCCGGATCGACTATACGGAATGAAGCCTTAGCATAATCCTTTACGCTACTCATCTACTGGCTCACCATAGCATCGGCAAGCTTTTCTTGGAATTGCGTACTCCAAAGCCTAGCATACAACCCATTCCTTTCGAGAAGCTCCTCATGGGTGCCAACTTCCACAATCTCACCCTTATCCACGACTATGAGTCTATCTACATCTTTAACCGTACTAAGCCTATGAGCTATTATGATCGTAGTCCTGCCCCTAGCTATATTGTCTAAAGCTTTCTTTATCCCATCCTCAGTTATAGTATCGACGCTGCTAGTAGCTTCATCGAGTATAAGTATCTTAGGATCGGATATAACGGTTCTAGCGATAGCTATTCTTTGACGCTCACCGCCAGATAGCATACTTCCCCCTTCACCACACGGCGTATCGTATCGTAGAGGCTTCTCCAATATGAAATCGTGTGCTAAAGCTATCTTAGCAGCAGCCATAACCTCCTCCGGTGTAGCATCAGGTTTACCGTAACGTATATTGTTAGCTATAGAATCGTTGAATAGCCTCGGATCCTGGCTTACTATACCTATCTGTCTCCTCAAACTTTCGATCTTTATATCCCTTATATCGACCCCATCTATAAGTATCCTACCCTTACCTACATCGTAGAATCTAAGCAGTAGCTTGGTTATAGTCGTCTTCCCACTACCAGTAGGTCCGACTATACCGATCTTCTCTCCAGGCTTCACTTCAAAGCTTACATTCTTTAATACATACGCGTAGGGGGTGTAGCCGAACCATACATTCTCAAACTTTATCCACCCTTTAACATCTAGATCGATACTGTTAGGTGAATCCCTTATACTAGGATCCATAGCCATCAGGCTCTGTATCCTCTCAGCGGCTGTACTAGCTCTCTTCATAGGCTCCACCATACTTATAAGCATCTGTATGGGGCCGTAGAACTGGCTTACATAGGATATGAAAGCTGAGAGTACCCCTAGGGTTATTCCTCCTCCTAGAACCTCCAATCCGCCGATCCACCATATGATGGCCGTAGCAGATGATATCAGGAAGCTTAACATCGGGAAGAACTCCAAGTTAAGTATAGTCGATCTTAAGCCTGCTTTAACCACTTCGCTTAACCTCGTCTTCAACCTATCCTCCTCGTATCCCTCCATACAGTACGCTTTAACGACCGGGAATCCAGGTATAACATCTACTAATAGAGCGGATACATCGGTGGATCTCCTCCACTCGTAATGGTAGACCCATCTAGCCTTCCTACTAAACATAGATACGCCGAAGATGAGTAGCGGTAGAGGTGCTAAAGCTATCATAGCTAGTCTCTGATCTAACGCGAATATCATCGCAGCTACGGACGCCAGTGAGATCACGCTTCTTAGAAGCTGCTCCAATCCCCATGATAAGAACCAGTTCACTCTACTGGCATCATCTGTTATCCTGGATATGAGGCGGCCTGATTCGTATGTATCTAGTATATTCGGCTGGAACCTCATTATATGCCTAAACAGGCTAACTCTTATAGAGTACATAACCTTGAGGCTTACGTAGGATAATGTGTAGCTACGTACAGCGCCTAGCGCAGAGCTTAAAGCTTGCGTGACGATTATTATCGTGATTATAACGATAAGCTGCTCCCTCCTCTGAGCTAATATGACGTCGTCGATCAGTATCCTAAGATAGTATGGCGGTAGTAATCCTAGGAAGATACCGGCTATACCGGATGCTATACCTAGGATTAAAGCTAGTTTATAGGGTATAGCAAACTTTAGGACGAAGAGTAGAGGCTCCATCTTCAATCTCATCTTCTCCTGCTCCACTCTTTGATTATCGATAGCCGATCTGATAGACGAAGCGCTCTCTATGAGGCCGGCGGCTTCGTTAAACTCCCTCCTCAAACTCCTCGTAAACCTTATGAGATGTATAATCCTACCATCTCTAAGGGTTAGCTTTATCTCGCTATTACCTACATAATCCACTACGCTGACGGAAGATATACATGGTAGATCTATGGAATGTACAACCCTGCCTCTATCATCGTAAACTATACAACGTTTATTCGTGATGAAAAGTTGACTAACACCGTATCTTCCATCCACCCCTATATCGCTCTCAAACCTCGCTACTATACTCTCATCATCGCTCAACCCCACGCTGGCATCCATACCAAGGGTATAGTCCGGAATAGAATCGGTAGAATTAAAGTTTACGTACCTAGTTCAAGTAAAACTATCGAAACCTAGATTAAGCTTAATAGCTATATAGCTATCTAGGTTCGACGTAGATCGCCTTATCATCTGGATCGGTATTCTTCTATATAATCCTCTAGATCTAGTAACGCCGACATATGCCGTGCGAACGCTTCGTATGCAGATTCATACGGACTGAAATACCTGTGAACCATACCTGCTCCACCACCTTTAACGCTCTGATAATACAGTAGATCGCTGCATTGCAGCATCCTCCAAGCCTCCAAAGCCCTCCTATCGTTCGAAGCTTTAACGATCGATCCTAAACGTTCTACCTTATCGAAGCATAATCTCTGCATCTCGTTACCTATCCATGCAGATAGATTCCTCTCCTCATCCGCCCATGATACCGGATCGCTATCGGGAACCTCTATCTCGTCTACCGGGTGATACTCATCGATCACCTGGCTGGGCGTAGAGAATCTCACATCTCGCTTAATAGCCTCTCTAGGTAGCCATGCCAGAAACTCCATTATACCGGTCTCCGCAGGGTGATGTTCACCGAAAGTTTCATAGTCTACGAAGACGAGTATGTATTGCCCGCTACTACTAGCTACCCATTCACTATATTTATCCGCTGTCAGAGGATATTCAACCCAATCCTTAGCTGAGAATCTGAATCCTATATCGTCTGAAAGCCTATAATTCCTAGTCAATATCTTTATACCGCTACCCCTAGCTCCATACAGATAGTTCGGGCTCCTCCAACCAAGTATCCTTTCAGCACCTTCTGTTATCAAAGCTTCGAACCCTAGATTCTCAGCTTCAACCCCTATCGAATCGCTGTATATAAGCTCGGTATTCTCCAGTATCCTCGGTTTAACCTTGAATAACCTCTTCATAACGTCTACATGTTTCTCCACCTGGAATCTAAACTCATCTCTATCCCTATAGATCGATGCTAGGCTATGGTAGTATGTTTGAGCTAAGAACTCTACGCATCCGGTATCGGCTAACATCTTGAAGGAATCTAGGATCTCAGGCATCCATGCATCAGCCTGCTTAAGTAGAATCCCCGATATGGAGAAAGATACCTTGAACCGCCCACCACTCTCCTCTATAGCGTCGAATATTATCTTGTTAGCCGGTAGGTAGCATCTATACGCTACCCTCTCCAATATCCTTCTATCAAGCTGGCTATCGAAGTATCTGTACGGTAGTCTACCTTTAAACCTACGTCTAAGCCTAAACGGTTGATGAACCTCGAAAACTAGAACTAGATCCAATACGTTATCACCTCAACCCTAGATTCCTAGAAAGTTTATCTTTCGCGCCCACCATAAAACCTTTATGAGATGCGGAAGGTTCTACCCGTTTTCATAATGGCTGGCGGTGAGGGAACTAGGCTACGCCCCCTCACATCGAACAGACCTAAACCTATGGTTCCTATAGCTAATAAACCCGTACTTGAGCATACCCTCGAAATGCTTCTATCATCCGGGTTTAAGAAGTTCATACTAACCCTCCACTATATGCCCATGGTTGTTGAGAGGTATTTCGGCGATGGTTCGAATATAGGTGGAGAGATAGATTATAGCATAGAAGATAAGCCTATGGGTACAGCTGGAGGTGTTAGATCTGCTATAGATAGATATAGTGTCGAAGATGAATCCATCCTAGTCTGGAGCGGTGATGTACTCTCATATTTCGATGTAAACGGTATGTTAGACTTCCATAGGAGTGTAGGCTCTACGCTAACCATAGCATCTACCAGGATCGATAATCCTGTAGAGTTCGGCGTACTGGTATTCGATGATAGGTATAGGGTTAGACGGATACAGGAGAAGCCTTCATATTCGGAAGTTTCAAGTCTATGGATCAATTGCGGTGTATACATCCTAGAACCTGAAGCCTATAACCGAATACCTCCAGGTAAATCATACGATTTCTCTAAAGATCTTATACCCCTGCTTCTAAGCGAAGGCGAACCGGTTTACGTCTACCCTATCAAAGGATACTGGAACGATATAGGCACCCCCCTAAGCTATCTACAAGCAAACCTAGATCTCCTAAACGGTAGAGCTGGTATGCTACGACCAGCTGGTTTAGAATCTGAGCCTGGTGTATGGGTTGAAGATGTGGATATCCCCAAGGATATCCAGTTGACGCCACCCGTAGCCTTCGGTAGAGGATCTAGTGTAGGCTCGGATGCATCGATAGGTCCGTCGTCTGTCGTAGGGCGTAACGTATCGATAGGCGACGGCGCCTCGATAGCTAGAAGCGTTATATGGGATTCCTCGATTATAGGAGGATACTCTAAGATCGACGGTTCGATCGTATGCGAATCCTGCATTCTAAGTGAGAACGTTTTATGTAACCCAGGAGCGGTGATAGGCGATAGGTGTAGGGTTGGTAAGCATAGCGTTATCCGTTCAAGCGTTAGGATATGGCCCGAGAGACTCATAGATTCATACTCTATAGTTAGTTCGGATATAAGGTGGGGTATAAGATGGTATTCCACCCTATTCACGTCTGAAGGCGTAGCTGGAGCTGTGAACGTAGAGATTACACCAGATTTCGCAGCTAAACTAGGTTTAGCTATAGGTTCCTGGCTGAATTTCGGTGGGAGGATAGCCGTAGCTAGAGATAACTCTACGATATCTAGGATGGTTAAACGTAGCCTCGTTTCAGGCCTCCTAGCCGCCGGTGTCGACGTAGAGAACCTTACCGTTACACCGCTACCACTCCTCAGCTTCTACATAGCTAAGTATAAGCTTGACGGCGGGGTATATGTATCTACGCCTTCACATACCCCTGGCCGCATCCTCATAAAGGTGCTCGATAGGCATGGCATAGATATAAGCGGATCTGAACGGAGAGCTATAGACGAGGTTCTATTCAAAGAATCTTTCCGTAGAGTTCAACCTGAGGATGTAGGCGAGTTAACCTATCCAGCCGGCTTTATAGAGGAGTATGTAGATGATCTACTCGATCGATCGAAGATCGGTAGCTTAAGAGATACGAAGCTTATCGTAAACGCAGTCGAGGGATCAACCTCTATAGTATTACCGATACTCCTAGATAGGCTGGATGCCGATATCTTCCTCCTAGGTGTACGGAACGTTAGATCTACGAAAGCTAAAGGTATGTTGGAAGAGGTTGAAGCAACATCTAGGGTTGTCCGTTCTATAAGCGCCGATTTAGGCTTCGTATTCGACTGCAGCGGTTCTAGGATACTAGTAGTGGATGATGAAGGTATTCCGCTGCAGAGCGAGCTAACCCTCGGGATACTAGCCTTCCATCTAGCTGAAACCGGTATAGTAGGTAAAGCTGTGATGTCATCATCTATACCTGAATCCATATACGGGTATATATCTGGGCTAGGCTACGATATCCTAAGATGTAGGAGGGATCCGTCAATCCTACTCAGGAGTATGATCGAATTCGGAGCGGTATTCGGAGGGGATGAGACTGGTAGACTCTGTATACCTAGATTGATACCGTTCTTCGATTCTATATCTTCGATGATCGCTATGCTAGAGCTTCTATCTAGGCATAGGGTTAGCTCTATCAGGAAGCAGATACCTCTAAAGTATAGGGTGGAGGGTGCTGTAGAGCTACCTAGAAGATCTATGGGTAGGGTGATGGCTAGGTTGAGGGAGGAACTTGGGGATCACGATACCCCAGGTGTGGAGGGGTTGAAGATAATCGAAAGCGATACTTACGTATCCATACTACCTTCGATAGAGGAGTCGATGATACTGGTATGCGTTGAATCTGAGGATCCTGAGATAGCTAAGAGTATTCTTAGGAGATACGAAGATATAGTTAGGCTCATCGCATCATCAGAGGGTTGAAGTTTTGCGTATACTAATGCTTTCATGGGAGTATCCTCCCAGGATAGTCGGAGGTATATCTAGGCATGTATATTTCCTGAGTAGGGCTTTAGCTTCAGAGGGATGCGAGGTCCATGTGGTAACACTCGATTTCCCAGGTAAACCTATATACGAAGTCGAGGATAACGTACATATCCATAGGATCCCTGTAGAGATAGGTGCGCCGAACTTCTATATGTGGGTAGCTCTCTTCAACCACTTCTTCGAGAAGCGTATAGGCTATATAGCGTACAACTTCGGTAAGCCTGATATAGTGCATAGCCATGATTGGCTCACCGCTTTATCCGGTATATCTGCTAAACATATGCTTAGGGTACCGTTCATAGCGACCTTTCATAGCACCGAGAGAGGTAGATCCCAAGGATTGACAACCCCTGAATCATATATGATAGACTCTATAGAGTGGTGGGCATCGTACGAAGCTTCGATCGTCCTAACGGTGAGTAGTCACATGAGGGATGAGCTTATCCGCTGGTTTAAGCTTCCAGAAGATAAGGTATACGTTATCTACAACGGTGTAGATCCGGCTGCATTCGATATTAGCGTGGATAGGGATTCTATACGTGGAAGACTAGGTGTTAAGCCTTGGGAGAAGCTTATAGTCTCCGTCGGGAGGATGAGCTATCAGAAAGGCTTCCATATACTACTACAAGCTATGAGTACCGTCATTCGTAGGCATAGGGAGGTTAAGCTTATCCTAGTAGGCGACGGGTATATGAGGAGGGAGCTCGAAAGACAGGCTTCAGATCTAGGCTTATCCGAATACGTGATATTCACAGGGTTCGTAGACGATGATCACCTTAAAGCTATACTCAGATCCGCTGATATAATGGTTGTATGCTCCCTCTACGAGCCTTTCGGTATAGTAGCTTTGGAGGGTATGGCTTCAGGACTCCCTCTAATAGTCTCGGCTACCGGCGGGTTGAAGGAGATAGTGGAGCATGAAGTTGATGGTTTATGGGCTTATCCAGGGGATCCGAACAGTCTAGCTTCGTGTATAGAGAGGCTACTCGTCGATACGAATCTGGCATCTAAGCTTAGATGGAACGCTATAGTAAAAGCTAAAAGGTTTGATTGGAGAAATATAGCTAGAAAGGTGCTTGAAGCTTATGGCGAAGCTGGGAGAAGAGCGAGATTCCAATAGTATAGCGAAGAGCCTCCTCTCATCGCTGTTAACGCTAGGAGCTGTAGATAGGTTTAAAGCTCTAACCGTATTAGAGCTGTCTGAAAGAACGGGTATGGAAGCCGCCTGTATAGATTCTAGCATATGCATCCTCGTGAATTCTGGATACGTAGCTTCCATAGATTCTGAGAGCGGGGTTAAATACTACCTGACACCGAATGGTATATTAGCAGCTTCCTCGCTCTACTCCTAACGAGGCTTGTCTAAGCTTACACGTAGCCCGTTAACAGGTGAATGGGTAGTATACGCTCCGCGTAGAGGTAGACGTCCAATCCATTACGGTAAGATAGAGGGGTGCCCCTTCTGTCCAGGTAACGAGTATGCGACACCACCTGCGAAACTGCTATACGTTAGATCTAGCGATGGATCTATACATCGGTTTAAGGATGGGGATGGAGGTAGGAGGAGCGATTGGATCGTCAGAGTATTCGATAACCTGTATCCGATATTCTCCGATTCACCTGAAAGCGTATATGGATACCATGAAGTACTCGTAGAGACACCTAGACATGAAGATAAGCCTTGGAGTATATCGATCGATCAACAAGCGGTAGCTATACAGGCAGCTCTAGAACGTATAGATACGATGAGATCTGATCCGAAAATCGGATACGTATTGTTATTCAAGAATTATGGTAGATCGGCTGGCGCCTCGATAGAGCATATGCATATGCAGATAGTCGCCTCGCCGATCCTACCACCTAGAGTCGAGTCGGAACTGTCCTCTTATAGGGATGGATGCCCGGTATGCATGCTTATAAGGGAGAGCCCCTCGGTAGTTAGCTACGACGATATCGTAGTTGTATGCCCTAAAGCTAGCTTTAAACCGTACGAAGCTATGGTGACATCTATCGAACATAAACATGATATACCGCGTACAGAGAGCTACATCGAAGCTTTAGCTAAAGCATTGGTAGACGTTATGCATAGACTACGATTAACCCTCGGGGAATTCGAATTCAACTACTGGCTACACTACGGTTTAACCCAGGATCACCATTGGCATATCGAGATACTACCCAAAACATCTATATGGGCTGGGTTAGAGCTTGGCGGATGGATATATGTGAATACCTTACCCCCTAACGAAGCGGCCGATAGCCTTAGGAGGAGCTCTCTACAGCATCCATAGTTAAACCTGAAAACCTTCATAGAAACGTATGTTTCGCTATTTTCTCTTAATCCCTTATATCAAAGCTAAACCCCTCAATCTATCCAGAGGAGGCGCTACGTTATGGTGGAAGCTAGCAGATCTCTGCCTAGGATTTCTACGATAGCGGTAATCGTATCGCTGATACTGGTAGCTAGCTTAACCCATCTATCGGCTCAAACGGTGAACTATACCTTCGTATACGGCTACATATTAGATGAGGATGGATTAGGTTTACCAGATGTTAGGATCCAGGTATCGGCTCAGGATGGATCGATAAGAACTCTATCGCGTACAAATAGCGATGGGTCGTTCGGTCTACTATTGGAGAGAGGCTATACTTATACGTTAACATTCTCTAAGCCAGGCTATGTTGCTGTTACCAGGAGTATCACCGTTCAGAGATTCGATATGAATATCGGTAACATCACCTTACGAGAAGCTGTAAGGATCGGCTCCACGATCGCGACGATAGCTACTACATCCGGCTCGGATGTATCGATACCGATCGTTATATCTAACGAAGGTGAAGCGACAGAAACCCTAACTTTCGATGTGGAGAAGCCTAGAGGGTGGATCGCTAGGATAATCAGTCAGGGTAGGGAGGTGTTGAGTATAGTTGTATCTAAGGGGCAGAGTGTATCGATAGAACTCGTATCCTCTATACCTAGAGATACAGTCGAAGGCTTATACAAGCTAACGTTAACGGTGAGCGGAACGTTAACATCCTACAAGGTGTTCTATATCTACGTTCAGCCTCAGCCTACGGTGAGGATATACGGTTCTATATCAGATGAGGAAGGTTCAGCGTTAGACGGTGTTAAAATCGACGTATACTCTCAGGAAGGTGTTCTTCTAGGATGTTTCGAATCGTTCGATGATGGATCCTTCGATGTAAGGCTACCATCGTACAAGAGTCTATCTGTAACGTTCTCTAAGCCCGGCTACGTTAAGATATCTAGAACTCTACTCGTATCTAGCGATGAAGTATACCTCGGCGTATTAACTCTACGTAGAGCTGTAAAGCTTAGATCCCAGATAGCGATGCTATCCGTAGATCCAGGTAGGAAGATCCAGCTACCGTTTACTATAAGCAATCTAGGTGATGAAGCGGAGGCGATAGAGCTATCCGTTGATAAACCTAGCTCATGGCCTATACGTATCCTACTACAGGGGCAGGAGGTTTCCGTGATCCTACTACAACCTAACGAAGCTGTTAATCTACAGCTGGAGGTAGCTATACCTATAGATGCTTATGGGCTGTATACGTTGACGTTGAAAGCATCCTCTACCGTTACGTCTACGATAAGGTTCACCGTATACGTGAACCCTCTAGTATCCCCTACACTATACTGCTCCATACCGGGTAGAGTTGCCGTACCAGGTGATACCGTTAGGTTCCAGGTTAAAGTTAGAAATCCCGTAGATTTTGATCAAAGGTTTAGGGTATCCGTAGAGCCTATGATATCTGGGTGGTCTATATCTGTTAAAACTACGGATGGTACACCTGTATCTGAAGTAACCTTGTCGGGTGGCGGGTCGTTGGATCTTATGGTGGATGTATCCGTTCCGTCTACGGCTAGCGATGGCGTATACAACATAACTCTTCGGGTAGATTCAGGTAGTATATCTGGCGAGATGGGTTTAAGGGTAGATGTGAGGAGGATGCCTCCATACCTTAAGCTCGCCGCTACACCTCCATACATAGATGTATACTCTGGATCTGATGCACGCTTCAAGATATTAGCTCGGAATATGGGTGGTTACGATGAACTACTAGATCTTTCGGTCGAAGGTATCCCGGAGGGTTGGAGATATAGATTCGAAGATTCGAGTAGACAGGAGATAACTAAGCTCTACGTCGAAGCAGGTAGATCCAAGGAGTTCTACCTAGTAGTTTCGGTCCCCTCAGGTTCACCTTTAGGAACGTTAAACCTAGCAGTATACGCCAGAAGCGGCGATGTATCGGATAGTATCGGTTTAACGATGAATATTCTAGGCTTATACAGGCTATCCATAGTCACCCAGAACATCTACACATCGTTAACTGTAGGCGGTGAAACCATCTTCACGTTAACCGTTAGGAATACCGGTAGCCAGGATACTACTAACGTTAAACTCCTATACTCGAGTTTGCCAAGCGGATTCAACGTAGATATATCCCCTACGGCTTTAAACGTTTTAAAGGTGGGTGGAGAAGCCTCGTTTTCGATACGTATATCGACGACTCCTGATGTCAACGCTGGGAACTACTACATAGATTTCACTTTATCCTCAGATCAGGTTAGCCCGATCGCTTTCACGCTTAGGGTAGAGTTGTTCCATGAAACCAGCTGGCTCCTCTACGGAGGTATAGCCGTGATACTAGCTCTAACAGGCCTCCTCCTCATGTATAGGAGGTTCGGTAGGAGGTGATCTCATGTCAGAATACGTCATCGAGACATATGGGTTGACGAAGATATACAGGTCTGGTGGCGGTACGGTGGTAGCCGTAGATAGGCTAGATTTTAAGGTCGAGAAATCCTCCATCTTCGGTCTGCTAGGCCCTAACGGTGCAGGTAAAACTACGCTACTCATGATGCTGACTGGTTTAATCCTCCCGACTAGCGGCTCAGGTAAGGTTCTAGGATACGATATAGTGAGAGAATCCCGTGAGGTACGTAGGATGGTTGGATTCCTACCTGAAGGTTTCGGGTTGTATGAGCATCTTACGGCTGAGCAGAATTTGGAGTATATAGCTGCTTTGAACGATATACCTAAGCCTGAGAGGAGGAAACGTATAGAGGATATACTAGCGATCGTAGGTTTATACGAAGTTAAGGATAGGAGGGTTTCAGGCTTCTCTAGAGGTATGAAGCAGAGGCTCGGTATAGCTCAAGCGTTGCTTAAAGATCCAGAGTTGCTCATAATGGATGAGCCTACCGCCGGTTTAGATCCAGAAGGATCTAAAACGTTCAAAGATCTTGTATCGAAGCTGAATAGCGAAGGTAGAACCATAGTTCTGAGTACGCATCTGCTATTCGAGGTCGGTCCTCTATGTAGCTCTATCGCTATAATGAATCGTGGTAGGATAGTCGTTCAGGGTAGGGTTAGGGATCTAGTATCTAAGCTTATGAGCGAGGAAGGCTATAAGATATACGTAGAGGTTCGAGGCGATTCTGGGAGGTTTGCCTCGGCTCTGATGGGGATGGATGGGGTGAGAGGTGTAAGGATGGGTTTAGATGGGCTCTATATAGATTCTACGAAGGATATCAGGGTGGATATAGTTAAGATTGCTTCAGAGCTAAGTATCGAGGTATCGAGTATAAGGGTTGAAGAGCCTTCGCTAGAGGATCTATTCATGAGGTATTATAGGGGGGGAGGTGTAGATGCCTAGCGTATCCACCGTCGCATCTAGAGAATTCTCCGATATAGTGCGGAGTAAACGCTTCATAATACTAGTAGCTGTATTCTCGATCGTATTCATGGTTGGTATTGCTTCGATATACCTTACAGTCCTCTCTACGGCTAGGGGTCTAGGTATAGCTATGCCTACAGGATTCATAGGTAGAGCTGCATCCGTAGTAGCATCATCTATATCCTACTTCGCTCCGATAATAGGTATAGCGTTAGGATGCGATGCTATATCTGGGGAGAGGGAGAAAGGTACCCTGAGAACCGTTCTAGCTCAACCCATATATAGGGATACATTCATAACAGGTAAGTTTCTAGCAGCATTCCTAGCAGTATCTATAGCCGTCTCTATAGCATCGTTGGTTAACGTAGGAGGATCCATGGTGATTCTAGGTGTAACGCCTACGGGCGAGGATATGGTTAGGCTAGCTCTATTCGTAGCGTTCTCGATACTGTATGCGGTAAGCTACTATGGTATAGCTATACTGTTATCCACGGTAGCTAGGAGGACTACTCAAAGCGTGATAGTAAGCGTAACCCTATGGGCTATATTCACGTTCGCCATACCCATAATAGCCTCCCTAGTAGCATACATGTACCGGCCTATAACGAGTATAGAGATCATGGGGCGTCCAGGTAGGAACGCTACTAACATAAGGCCTAGCCCGGAGGAGATGCAACGTATAATGGAGCAGATAAGAGCTAGAGCTGCGATAACCGAAGCTATAAATAGTATAACGCCAAACCACCACTTCACGAAGATAGCTCAATACATACTCGGTATCCCTGGGAGCATTATGCAAAGTAGACCAGATCTATCGATATATCAGGGGTTGGCATCGGCGTGGCCTCATACGTTAGTATTAGTATTGGTGGCTTGTATAACGTTGATAGCATCGTACATGATATTCGTAAGACAGGAGGTAAGGTAGAAGAGATTAGCGTTACCTTCCTCCACCCTATTTCTTAGCTTCGATAAGCCCTTCGTAGATCTTGATCGTATTCTCGGCTATCCGATCCCATGTGAATTCTTTTAGAACTCTCATCCTACCATTCCTACCTAGTCTCTCCGCTAGTTTAGGATCGTCTAATACGATGTTTATACCCCAAGCTATATCCTCCGGTCTCATCGGATCTACATGTATACCAGTCTGACTATCGCCTGATGGCACGACTATCTCCCTCATACCGCTTATACCTGCTGCGCCTACTACGACCGGTTTAGCCATAGACATAGCTTCAACCGAAACTATACCGAAAGGTTCGTAGAGGCTTGGGAAGACGCATACATCAGACATAGCGTAGTGTAGTATACGTTCATCTTCGCTTAGGAAATCGAACCTAAGTATAACCCTATCCTCGAGACCTAGAGACTTCGTAAGGCTTACGAGGTATTCTCTAAGCTCCCCTAACCCTACTACGATAAGCTTAGCCTCCGGATGCTTAGCTACTACGTACGGCATAGCCTGTATAAGCTTATCGACCCCTTTAACCGTCGTAAGCCTACCTATAAACAGTATGATCTTCTCATCCTCCTTGACGCCATACCTCTCCCTAAGCTTATAAACCTCCTCCCTATCGATCCTATCAGGATCGTATCTATCGGGATCGACACCGTTATACACTACCTCTACCTTACCTATAGGGAATCCTAAAGTCTCTAACTCGGATTTCATAGCATAGGATACGGTTACTATCTTATCAGCTCCATCAGCACCCTTTCTTTCAAGCTCCATAACAGTCATAGATCCATTCCCCATAGTCCTACCCCTCTCCGTACTATGCACGTGGAAAACCATAGGTATCCCTAGATGCTTCTTAACCAGTAGCCCCGATATCACCGAAAGCCAATCGTGAACCGATACTATATCGAACCTATAGCCTTCAAACCTATGTAGATCGTTTATCAGCTTAGAAGCCGATAAGAGATTATATAGGTATATATCTGAGAAGAATCTGAATCCTGGACCCCAATTCTTAAGCTCGGATGCGACTATATCGAACATTATACTCGTTATATCCATGAGCAACGGTCTATGAACCTCTACGCCTCCTATAAGCTCCCTAGTCTTAAGTTTCCCATCGTTCAACGTGAATACGTAGACGTTATGACCCATCTTAACGTATCTACGGGTAACCTCGTACGAATATACGCCGAGCCCTCCGACTATCCTAGGTGGGTACTCCCATGTGAAGAAAGCTATATCCATAGCTTCTAGGACTGATAACTACTCCTATATAAAATAATCTTAGGATCATAGCTCAAGATTAAACTTAACTTATGTATACATCGATGAAGCATAGGGTTGTGTATTCTGCGTGTTGCAATCGTAATACCTCGAGATATATCTCCTCTTTCCGCTATATGTATTAACGTTTAAATCCTCGAAGGATAAACGCCATAAGCATCCAATTAGAATGGCTTTATCGCATCCGCTACTACCATTATGATATAGCTGTACGTGTAGGTTCGATGCTTATCAGAAAGCTAACTGAAGCCTATGGAGACCTCTCCAAATGGATGGGTCTAGACGTTGGTTTGCTTCTTCGATGTTTTACGAAGAACTCATAGCTTCTAAAGAAGCTAAGGCTTTACCGAGGGTTAGCATTAAGACTCTTCGGAGCTAGTATAGGAGAAGGGTTGACGAGAACCATCAGGCTTCCAAGCGGAAAGCATCGCCACTATAAGAGCGATGCATAGAGGATCTTGAGGGGTATGGAGGTGATGAGCTATAGAATTCCGGTAGGTACTCTAGGGATTTAATCGAAGAACACTTTAGAGTCGAGTAGAAACTTTTAGATTCAATCTTTTCGCATATTATTTTCCAAGAAGGCTAGCCTTAAATTCAACAAAGAGGATGGGAGAATCCTGGAGACGAACTGTTGAGGGATTGGAAGTATTCTAAGCATTATAGTTTACGTTAAGAATACTTTCTTCAGTTTTAGGAATAGGGTTCTAGAGATAATTATCGAACCAAATAAGCGGTATCTTGAGGTAGACTTAACGAAGTATTCACCGATACCGGAAGACTTCGATAGGATTGATGGGCTAACCTCAACGGAGAAAGAGTTCATAATTATGGTTAAGAAGAATGTTGAGCTTAGAACGGAAAAGCGGGCTTCATTCGATGCAAACCTGGCAAATATAACGATAACGGGGGCTCGTAGATGGTGAAGTGAAACGCTATAGTCTGAAAGAGTTCTATCATATCCATAGGGTCTACGAGGTATCGGAGAATTCGGAAGCTATCTAAGCTTAAGCCTGAGACTATCGAAGAAATTGTTCGAGAAGTATTCTAAGCGATAAGGAGATAGGGCGAGAGACTCCATGTATGAGCTGTCAGCCGTTATAGTGGGGGTTAGCGGGGCTACCATGGAAAAGCTTAAGGGGGTAAGGATAGGGTTTTTAATAACTCGTGGAGCCTGAACCCAACTCACCGTCGAGTATGCTAACCCGAAAATGCTTCTAAGGCTTGTGAAGTTGTTCAGGAAGTACGGCTTCCTATCTGGGTAGACTGATGAGGTGCGAAAGTGTAGTCTAATAATGGATAGAGATGTAATACTGGTCTCGAGCCTTCGGTGAATTAACCGAGAGGGAAGAACTGCGCAGCTCAGAACCCATAACCGTTCATCCGAGTAGATGTTAGTCCCAACCCTCCTACCCATACCTACTAACCAACTCCTCCTATGAGGATGTCCATTTATAAAGGGTAGGGGTGGATACGGTTAGATAGACATATTAGAGGGTAGTATAGCTGTGTTGTATTCAGATTGGGGGTTTGATATGCCTGTTAGATCTTCTGGAAGGCTAGCTTGGATGTTATCGCTGATCATAGCTATATCCGTTATAGTATATGTATGGTATATCGCTACCCCTACGAAGCGTATGATCGATGTAGATATACCGGTGCTATTCGGTGAGAAAATCCTCCTGCCGTTACCGCGGAAGATCAGCGGGTTGACGGTCGAGGAGGCGATACTATTGAGGAGGAGTATTAGGGATTATACGGATGCCCCGGTAGATTTAAGGGATCTAGCTATGATCCTCTGGGCTTCATATGGTGTAACAGATCCTAGACGAGGGTTTAGATCAACCCCTAGCGCAGGCGCTACATACCCGTTAGAGATATACGTCGTGATAGGTGAGAAGGGTGTTAGATCCGTGGAAGGCTTCCTCTTAGAGGGTATCTATAGGTATGAGCCGCATAGTCACTCCCTACTACTGGTTAAGAGGGGGGATTATCGGATGGATCTTATGGATGCTGCTCTAGGTCAAAGTTGGGTTGGTGAAGCTCCGCTTAGCATCGTTATCTGCGCGGTTTTCGAGAGGACTACATCGATCTATGGGGGGAGGGGTGAGGTGAGATACGTCCCGATGGAGGCTGGGCACGCCGGGCAGAATATATACCTTATGGCTACGGCTCTAAGGTATGGTGCGGTCGTCGTCGGAGCATTCCGTGATGGCCTCGTAGCTAGGATTATCGATGCTAAACCGGAGGAGAAGCCTCTGTATATAGTCCCCATCGGGGTGCCGGAAACTCTTCCTAGAACAAGTTTCGAAGATATATGGGAGTATATCGTATCTAGAAGGTAGGGTGCTATGGTTAGGAGAGCTACTTTAGTGAAGCTATCCCTATTGATAGTCGAATCTACCTCTCTACCTATAGCTATACTAGCCTCGGTGTACCTGTTGAGCGGCTATCAGATGCTCATCCCGGATGTGAGACTGATCCCAGAACCTAGAAGGATCCATACCGATAGGTTTCTGAGGATATTAACGATCCTACTAGTATACCTACATACCGTAGGCGGAGCGATACTTATAGCTGAGAGACGCTTGAGGAGGAGGGAAGTGTTAAAGAAGCTTATCGAAACGTTAGCCGTCACGATGGTAACCATACTACTGATCGCCCTACTAACGATAGAGCTAGCATTATAGAGATCTAAGAAGAATACTGGATGATCAGCTATCGTAAAGATTATGGTTGACCTCCAACCTAACATTCTCGGGTAGTTCCCTCCATCGCAAATCCTTGATATACCCCTAGGTGAGGCTTATCGGCTGAAGATCCTCGTTACCGGTGATACCGGGTTTATAGGTTATACCGTAACAGGCCATCTTGTAGGGAAGGTTTAAAGCCGTTCTCGATAGCTTGGGGGTAGCTTCTATACTTTGGAGGGTTGAATGCGTTGGTAAACATCGTAGATATGTAGAGGCTTCCAACGGTTACGATGGTTTCGATACGGTTTCCATTCAGCTACACCTCATTCGAAGAAGCATGAATTAGGGTTATTCGGGTCTCGGTATAGCTCGCTATAGGGTTGCGGTGGGGGAGGGGTTACAGGTATACGTACATCTAGCGGTATAGATGTCGAGCTAGCTTTAGAGGATAGGGGTAGCGTCATCGTTGAAGCTGTAGCAACCATACTACTGGGTGAAGATGAAGTCGTGATCGGCGATAGACTATCTTCAGAACTCGGCATAGTCATGCTAGATCCATATAGAGGGGTATGGCGCCTAATCGATAAGATAGTAGAATAGTAGACATCATATTATAATAGCGTAGAACCTGAAACATGGATGTAGATCTACACCCTACATCTAGATGAACGCTTCGATCCTACATGGTTAGATTGGGATCCGCCACATCTAATATGTTGGGAGCCCCCTCACATCCCCCTCTCTGGATGTGATCTAAGCTCTTTCATCGCCTCTAAAATCTTCTTATGCTCCTCCGAACTTTGTTTGAGTATCATCTCGAACCTTTCATCCATCTTAGCGAATCTCTCATCCATTTTAGCGAATCTTTCATCCATCTTAGCGAGCCTTTCATCCATCCTAGCTATCAGCTCCCTAGTCATCCTCTCCTCTTCTATTAGAAGCTTCCTAGTAGCCCTCCCATTATACACCGAGAATAAGCCGACTATCAAGCCGAAGATGGTAGCACCACCTAGCACATACTCCCACAAGACCCCTCATCAACCGATAAACGTCGGGCTCCCAGATAAATATATACTTGAACCCGGTAGCTTCATCTACATCCTCATTGAAAATCTCGTCGATACCGTATGAAGATATCGAATAACTATGTAACGGTAGATCGTAGTATCGGTTTTATCTTGATATGAGGGGTTTTAACCCTTATCTATCGCCTATAGTTCTGAGTAGGGAGCAGGCATCCGTGTTTAGACCCCTATACATAGATATAGTCTTCGACTGTAGGATCCATCTATATCTAAGATCCTAGCTAAAGTTAAGGAGAAACTAAAGGATGGAGCTGAGAGGAGGTTCATAGGTAAGAGATGGGTCGTAGTATTCAAGAAGGATTACAGATTCGGCGAGGTGATAGAATTCTGAGTAGTATCGATATGGCGAGATCCTACATAGAGGAAGCTGGAAGGAGGTTAAAAGTTGCGGAGGTTATGCTTAAAGAGAGGGCTTACGCATACTGTATAAGGCAGTCTCAAGAAGCTGTGGAGCTACTCCTGAAGGCAGCGCTTAGAATCGTAGGGGTAGAGCCTCCGAAATGGCATGATGTAGGACCTGTACTAGTAGAGTTCCCAGATAGGTTCCCAGAATGGTTCAGAGAGAAGATACCTGAGCTATCAGCTACATCTAGATGGCTGAGACGTGAGAGAGAACCGTCGATGTATGGAGATAGGGAGATAGGGCTACGCCTTCTAAGCTATACACAGAGCCATATGCTACTAGAGCTGTAGAAGAAGCTAGAACGGTATACACGTATGTCAAGAAACTGTTAGACGAGATAGCTCGACATAGTGGAAGCTAGTTATCTGGTAGCGGTTTCTATATCGTAAGCTTAGAGGGAAGCTGTCTAGCTGTCTCAGAGTATGCTATAAGGTTTGTCTGGTATAGCCCAATAGCTAGTATGATAAAGCTGTAGAGTCTGGAAACCGGGTTCTACAGCTTCGATCATGTAGAGTATCAGAGGCTCGATACGATATCAACTTACGTATCGATACCTTGGAATTAACAGATCCTATAGAATTAGCAACGTCATAGCTTTCCAGAATTTAACTATACCCGAAGTTTTAGCTTCTTTATGAACCTCTTCACGTTCTCCACTAGATCGATTACTATTTCAGGGGGGTAGCTAGTTCTCGTATAAGTTTTGGTGTAATGCTGTCGCTGAGAGCCGTAGGGTTGTCA
>JANXEK010000012.1 GCA_025058595.1 Candidatus Bathyarchaeota archaeon | reverse complement strand
TAGAGCTTCTACGCTTCTATTGGAATCCATAGTTCCATCTTCTCTACTAGCCCTATCGGGTATATACTCCTGAGCCTCATCTAAGACTACTAGCACCTTACGCTTGACGCCTATAGTTTTCTTAACTAGTAATAGGCGATCTAGGAATGATGTTACACTTCGCCTAGCCGATAAAGGGTCAGGTATATAGACGACAGATAGCTTGAAACCGGGCTTTAAGGCTTCCTCTACTAGGATTTGAGGTGTAAGTACCTTAGACTCTTCTTCATTAGGATTTTCAAGCTCTCCCAGTAGGAATTCAACCATGGTTCTCACACCTGACTTCTCGTGTACGCTATTTGCAAGCTCTTCAAGCGTTCGCTTTACGAAAGCTTTATCCTCAGGATCTAAATCAGCTATCCTACGCTCTTTCAGATCCGCCTCGGTAACCTTTCTAACCTTGAATAGGTGATGGCTAAGCTTTTTTAAAGCATGTCTTACCTGCAGACTGCTAGTCTCCGTCTTTGCTGCCCTCTCCTCTAGACATTCGAATAGATCGTGTAGAGTTATACCTGTGTATTCTACATAGCTTGAGGTTTGTATATGTAAGATCCTACCGGATTCAGCCATCAGCTTTAAACCGTTCTCTAAGGGTTTATAGCCTATCTTTTCTTCCAGAGATTCAGGTATAGCTTGAGAATCTAGGATAGATTGATGAGATTCGTAGTGTTCGCTAGATATTATATATCCTCCAGAGGTTAGCAGAGCGTCGAGTAAATGTATAGCGTATTCTCCAGCTATATCGAATACTACCACAGATAGATCTGGTATACATTCCATAGCTTTACGTATTATCAAGGATGTAAGATTGGATTTCCCACATCCAGTGAATCCGAAGACCCCAGCATGATATTTTATCAATGACTCTATATCTATCGTTAAAGGTATATCGAAGCCTATAAGCCTACCTATATCGGCTCCCCCCTCTACGCATAACATATATCTTAGAGCTTCAGCCGAGAGGAGTTTAGCTTCAAACCCTGGTAGAGGTGTTAGATTGGAGCGACGGAAGATAGGTATATCATCGCATACATCCATACGATAGCCTGTGAACACTGCTTCTACATCTATCCAGGTTTCATCGGTACCCCATCCCTCCCTTACACGATCTAAGAACTCCTGTCTCACAGGTATCGGTAGCGATACCTCCATACCAAGCATCTGATAATGCTCCGCCTTCAACGCCGTAGCCTCGTATATTAGATAGGTTTTACCGTCGACTATAGGTCTCTCGATAGCTATGAAACACGGCTCATGCAGCTTATCTAGCACAAACTGGTTGAACTTTACGTCGAGCCTTACCAGATGACTTTTAAGCGATACCTCAGATCCCCCTATCCTAGATGTCCTCGTGACTAGGCGATATTCTCTAAGCCTAGCTTGGAAGAACCCGCCTATATCGTCGAATATCCTAATCTGCTTTTCCACTCGAAACCAGCCTCCTCGCATACTCAGATTCACGTCTATATTCTCTAAAACTCCTAGATAGGTAGAATGTCTTCATCTTACGTGAAAAAGATTCTAGATGTATGTCGGCTACACCCTTGAGTAAACCTATAGCTAAATTTGCTTCAGCTTTAACAGCTTTATCCGCTATGTATAGTAGTTTGTTATGCCCAGTAGCTTCTAGAATCTGCGGTTCATCCATCATAGATAATATGTACAATATGAGATTATCTATAAGGCTTAAGCCATCTACCCCTTCATAGAACGGCTCTATAGAAGCCCTCCCGCTAGCTTCTTCAATCTCTATACGTCTAACCATGTTTAGATCTTCGAGGTATATCGGTCTATCGTATAGGAATACCAGCGTTCTAACTTTAGGATCTGATGAAAATTCTCTAAGCTGAAAATAGGATTTAGCGAAAAGCCTTTCACGGCCAACCCTTTTACGAGCGGCCTTCATAACATCGAATCCTGGTGGATGGAATAGAGTCGAGAAGCACGCATCGTAAGCTACGGTACGCCAAGGAGTCTTTATATCATTATACCGTTCAGCGCTTAGGATTGATAGGAGGGCTCTATCGCTTTTAAGGCTAGGTATAGGTGTCGATGGATCCAGCTCCCCGTTAAGCTTCATATAGGGTATCGTAGATCTAGTTAGATCGGTTGCAGTCGTATCCTTAGCTATACCTATCAAAAGCTTACGATCTTTCACGCATAGATCTATCAAAGCCTGTAATATTATGAAAGTTATAGCTTCCCAATCTAGAAGCCTGACCCATCTATCCTCTATAATTAAGGGATAATCTCTACCTTCTAGTAGTTTGGATGCAACGTTTAACGCAGCTTCTACGGATCTAGGCCAGTAGCTCCTAGAATCTTCGGATGGATAGAATAAACCTCTATCTTCTACGAATAGCGTTCCCCTACACCTCTTGTTTATCGTGCGTAGCTTCTTGAGAATCCAGTCTTCAGACGATGAAGATATGTTAAGCTTCTCTTTTATCGAAGACCATGATATCGGCCCTTCATCCATTATAAGCTTGAGTGCATGGAATTGAAGGTAAGACTGCCTATGAGGTATATAGATGTCTCCTGAGCCGAACATGAAGGATAGGAGGAGATCGGTTATGGTGAAATTGCCGTATCTAGTTTCTAGACCTTCGAGAGCGGATCTACCTATACTTATAAGTTTCTTAACACGGACGGATAGATAGCTGTAGGTCGAATAGATCGATTTATCGAGCAGTAGAATCTTTATATCAGATTTATCCGGTGAAGCCGCTTTATAGGCTGTATAGATCTCAGCTAGAGCCATGAAAGCATTCGGTATCTTATCGATGAATCTATTGATATCGATCTCAGCATCTGTAAGTTCCTCTATGGTAGCGATACTCGATATATCTTCAAACCATAAAGGTATAGCGGTCGAGAACGATAGAGTTTCATCTCGTAAAACTGTATCTATGTGGAAGTCGATATGAGAATCGGATACCTCGAAAGTACAGGAGTATCCTGAGGCGCATACATAGAATAGAAGCATCTCTAGACGTTCCTCAGCCCTCATAGATCCATCGATACCTAACGCTCTAAATCTCCCTTTACCGAAGAACTTTCTAGCTAAATCTACAGCTTTCATTACGTCTAAGTTCTTTGTGACTCTAACTAGATCGTATGCATCTTTAAGCTTTTCAACTCTAGACCTGTAAATATCTAGCAAGTATAGTGTGTGATCCCTAAGCTTCCTAGTTGTATCGGATGTAATCATAAATCTCGATCAAAATTAGTTTAACCCTTGGGATCTGGATAAATCTTTATCTACCCTATCTTCCGGGTATACGGAAAGCTTTCTAGCGATTTCCTCCCAATCTATAACGCTTATCAGAATGGTGAATCCTACGACTAGTACTACCGCTAAAGAGAGTGGCATCCATACCGGCAGCTCCGTCGTTACCATCCCAAGAAATCTACCGAATAAACCTATAGTATAGAGCATAGATATCTTACCGGCTATACTAAACGGGATGGCTCTAACTAGACTATACCCTACAGCTCCTAGTATTAGGAAGAAGAATTTATCTGGCAAAGGTGTGTAAGCGAATAGAAATATGGCTATAGGTACTAACCATCTATACCTGCGCATATTCACGATAGCTGAGAATGCTTCCATCCTGCCGCTATATCTTGAATCCCTTAAAGCTCCACCTAGATAGCGGCCTATCAGCCAACCTATAGTTTCACCTAAACCAGACCCGATCCCACCCCATACAGCTACCTCAAGTATATTAAGCTGAGGCATAGCCGCCGCTAAAGAGAGTATAACGGCTGTATAAGGTACGAACGGTGTCATAGATCCTAGGAAGCATAGGGTTAGCATAGCTAACCCTATATGGTATGGATTAGCCTCTAATAGTATATGCTGTATTTGATCGTAGTATAGGTATATCGGTACGTTAACTACGACGAGACCTACTATGGTTGCTATAAGCTTCTCTAAATCCTTCAAGTCTATCTGTAGCTTAATATTATCGCTGGTGAAGTTTATCTACTTTTCACTAGCTTCGATAATCTATAGGATGAACCTGTTAGAGTTGCCTATCGTTAGGAGAGCTAGACTTCAGGAGGTGCTCGGTGATGGGAGGGTTAGATGTAACCTCTGTGAGAGGAGATGCATAATCCATGATGGTGGTAGAGGCTTCTGTAAAACTAGGATCAACGTAGGTGGAGAGCTCTATACGTTAGTCTACGGAGATATAAACGCTATATCGGAGAATCCTATCGAGAAAGGGGGTTAGCCCCCTCGATAAAGCCATTCTACCACTACTGGCCTGGAAGTGTAGCTTTAACATTCTCTACTTGGAGCTGTAACTTTCCATGTCCATGGTGTCAGAATTGGCATCTATCCAAATTCGATCCAGACCCGTATAGAGCGAACTATATACCGGTAGAGAGGATGGTAGATCTAGCCGTTAGATCCGGATGTAAAGGGTTATCCGTATCGTTTACAGAGCCTACGCTACTCTTCGAATACTGTCTAGATCTATTCCCTCTAGCTAGATCTAGAGGGTTGTACTGTAACTTTGTCTCGAACGGTTATATGACGCTAGAAGCTCTACGTATGCTAGTGGAGGCCGGTATGGATGGGCTTAAGATAGATGTGAAAGGTTGTAGCAGCTCCGTACATAGATACTGTTCAGCCGACGTCGATGTATGTTGGAGGAATGCTTCCAAAGCATTGGAAATGGGTGTACATGTAGAGATAGTGAATCTAGTTATACCCGGTGTAAACGATTCTGAGGATTGCATAGAGGAGGTTTGTAGGAGGCATGTAGAGAGTGTGGGAGATGATACCCCTATACATTTTACGGCATATTACCCCGCTTACAAATTCAACGCTCCTCCGACATCGGTATCTAAGCTAGAGGAGGCTTATAGGATAGCTAAAAGATACGGCTTAAGATATGTCTATATAGGTAACGTACCTGGGCATCCCTATGAGAATACGTACTGCCCTGTATGCGGCGATCTACTCATAAAACGTTATGGGTTAAATCTAGTATCGGTGAAGCTTACGAGGGATAAGAAGTGCCCTAGATGCGGGTGTAGTATACCTATAAGGGGAGAGATACGTATACGATAGAATCGATGAGAGGAGTATGTCGAAGCAATTCAAGGATATGCTTAGACGTATACTCGGCTCTATTAAAGCTAGAGCTGTATCATCTAGCTACGATGTTGTAGGGGATATAGCTATCGTGAGGATTCTCGAACCTGAAGCTCTATGCGAGAATGACTATGAAGTTATAGCGGGGATAATACTCGATTCGAATCCTAGGGTTAAGACCGTACTACGTCAGTATAGCCCTGTAGGATCGCTGTTTAGGGTTAGATGTTTAACATATATGGCTGGTGAGGAACGTACGGTAACCATCCATAAGGAATATGGATGCAGGTATAAAGTCGATCTATCTAAGGTATTCTTCTCACCTAGGTTATCCTACGAGAGGGTTAGGGTAGCGAGGTCTACCCGTGAGGGAGAATATATCGTGAACATGTTCTCCGGTGTAGGATGCTTCTCGATAGCTATCGCTCGGCTAGGTAAGCCTAAAGCGGTTTACTCGATAGATATCAGTAGGGATGCTTACATGCTTATGAAGGAGAACGTATACATGAACGATGTAAGTTACACGGTTATACCTATCCTAGGAGATGCGCGTCAAACGATCGAATCTAGGTTGAGGGGGGTGGCGGATCGTGTATTGGAGCCTTTACCTGATCTAGCGTATGCATACCTAGATGTAGCTTTAGAAGCGTTAAAACCTGAAGGGGGTTGGATACACTACTACAACTTCATACATTTGAAGAGTATGGGGTTGGATTATGAAGTCGATAGGGTTAAGCGTAGGGTAGAGAAGATGGGATGGAGGGTTATCTATACTAGAGCTAGGAGGGTTAGGAGTGTGGGTCCGAATTGGATGCAAATAGTCGTAGACCTATACGTATCTAGAAATATGGATGGGCAAGAGTTAAATACCGGGTGAATCTAGTAGATAGTCGAAGGTGGTTGATTTGAGTGATGAATGGTTCCCGTATAGGAGAAGAAGGATATGGGGTTTCTTCGATGAGATGATGAGGGAGATAGAGGAGATCTTCGAGAGGGAGTTTGAAGATATAGAGAAGATGCTCGGTGAAATGCCTGAAAGGTATGTGAGAGAACGTACCCTACCGGATGGTAGTAGGGTTAGAGAGTATGGCCCATTCGTCTACGGATACTCTGTAACGATAGGGCCGGATGGTAAACCTATCGTACGAGAGTTTGGTAACGTTAAACCTCAACCTTATGGTAGGCCGCGCGTATCTATAAGGGAGGAGAGGGAGCCGCTAGTAGATGTTATGACGACGGATGATGAAGTTAAGGTTATAGCTGAGATACCTGGAGTCGAGAAGAATGATATAAAGCTTGAAGGTACTGAGGATACACTGATAATCTCCGTCGATACACCTGAGAGGAAGTACTACAAGGAGGTAAAGTTACCTACACCTGTGGATCCTGAGAAAGCTAGGAGTAACTATAAGAATGGAGTCCTAGAAGTTATCCTGCCACGTAAAGGTAAATCCAAAGGGTATAAGATAAAGATAGAATAGGCTATCTACATCTCGATTTCTATGTATCGTGGCGTTTCTTAAAGCCTTATCCTAGATAGAGCTAGCTTCCTAAGCATCCCCATATCGTATATGTTAGGGAAATGTTTTTCTACTATATCCATGTAGATCGTTACCTCCTCATCGGTCATGTATTGAAACATGTATGGGCCCATATATGGTGACGGAGATCCATCCCTAGTTATAAACTCTATATGCATGAAGGGGTCTCCACGCATGATCGTTATCGGAGTGCGATCGTTACTCAGATTCACAACCTCTAATGCTAACCTACCTATGAAGCCTGAATGGACTTTAGCAGCGTTAAGGAATGATAACCCCATACGGCCATACTTACTCTTAGCGGTTAGATGTGCAACCATATTGGGTGGGGTGAATACAACCTCATACGATATGAGATTCCTATGCTCTAGATATTGCAACGTTACATCCTCCATAACCGTCAATACGTACCCATCGCCATCGAATAGCGCGGGTGAAGCTGGATGTATACACTTATAGCTTTCGACTAACCTCTCTAACTTATCCCTACCTACTACACACATACCTAGCTTACAATCTAGATGTGGTCATCGGTTAATGAATATTTCATCACACTATCTATACATGAAGTATGATGGGCGAAGATGTCTATACACATATATGCGTAAGTTGTAGCTTTAGGCTTACTTGGATCGTCTAGGTGGGTTGCTTAGAGCCGCTCATACTCTCCATAACTATAAGCGTGGTTGTGGATAGGACGCCCTTAATACGTCTGATATTGCCTAATACGATATCTCTTAATTTACCCATATCATCGACCTCGACTAAGGCTACAGCGTCGTATGTACCGTAGACTAGGAATACCTGGGATATGGATGGTATATCCTTGATCTTGGATGCAACCTCTTCTTCGAGACCCGAAGCTATATTTATAAGTACTATACCCTGTATCAAGGCTTCTATGTTAGATTATAGATCTACCCTAGATAAAGATATTTGGATACCTGTGAGGGTATCTACGATAAACCGAGAGATCTAGATAACACCCCTACATCCACCCTACCTGCTGTATAGACCTTACCCGTCCTTATGTTGAATACCGTTACCGATGCTGGTGCGAATAGGTGTGGATCTATCTTGTAAAAATCGTATCCGGCTTCCTTGAATATCTGGTGGAAGGGCCTGCCATAATCCCTACTAGCTGAGCTTGGAGTTTCCGATACAAACTTACTCAACGCTTCATCATCCTCGAAATCCACACCGTAGAATGTCACTCCACCGTATAGGATTACATCGTTACTCCTACCCATAGCTCTACCGAAATCTGGATGGGGGAAGCCTATAGGCGCATACCCACATCCATATACTATCCTATTTATATCGAACCCTATCTCGTTAAGCTTATGTATACCTGTCTCGACTATACGTCCAGATATCTGAACCATAGCGGATAGACTCATAGTAGGCGTGAGTATTATGTAGAGGTTGCTAGGCTTAACACCGCATTTACCCGCCACGTAATCTACGACAGATTCATCAGGTTTAGAAGATGTTTCGAATACTATAACGGCTTCATCCGATTCATCCCTATATCCTATCTTCTCGTATAGCGTCTTCGGCTCTAAGCTTAAAGCTCTAGCAGGACCTGAACCTAGAGCGAAGAATTTACCAACCTTAACCCTCCACCCTGCATACTGGCTAGCCATCGTAGCTATCACAGGATGATCTGTATGAACCTTCACTGCCGGGAGGATCCTTCCATCGAAGGATTCGAAGGATATAGAAGCTTTACCTAGACCACCCATACATATCTCCGTTATAATCCTACCGGCTTCGAATCCACCCCTAGCTTCTATACCGGCATCTACTATCGTCGATCCTAGCGGTCCATTCGAAACTTTAACCTGATAGTATTCATGGTTATCCATAAGCTCTTCGACGAGGTTTAAAGCAAGCTTATTTACAGATAGGGTGCCCATACCGGCTCAGAAAGATTTAGATAAATCGCACTCCCTATATATCTTTATCCCGATCGAGTTGGACGAGAGGTGTACGTAATGCCGGGTAAACATGAAGTTAAACCTGAAACCTGGAGGAAGTGGGTTAGATTAGTCCTAGAGAGTATAAAGGAGCCTATAGCTATCGAGGATCTATACTCTAAGCTCAAGGATAAAGGTGTAGCGCAGAAGAGGGTGGATAGCATACTAACAGTCCTTGAAGAAGCTGGAGTTATTAGGAGCGAAGGTAATAAGATATCCCTCAGAATCGGGGAGGTTAGCGGGGTTGGTGAAGCTAGACGTGAAGAGTATCCTACGACGATGGAGTCTATGGATTGCGTATACCTATCTAAGCTAGGTATAGAGAGTAAAAGCGGCTCTAAGCTATACTTCTGCTCTAAATACGAGATAACTATAGGTGAGGAGGCTGAGGTATGCTTCGTATGTAGGTATAGGACTCCGCGTAGTGGAGGGGGATAGATATAGCGTTAACTATATGGACTATAGGTTATTCTGAGTCGAGTATAGATCGGCTCATAGATGTATTGATGGGTTATGGTATACAGCTTATCGTAGATGTTCGGAGATGGCCTAGATCTAGGATAGCAGGATACGATAGGGATGATCTCGAGTATAGATTGAATTCTAAGGGTATAAGCTACCTCTGGATGGGGGGTGAGCTTGGAGGATATAGGAGTGGAGGGTACGAGAAGCATGTAGAGAGTATATGCTTCAAGGAGGCTATATCGAAGCTTATAGAGATAGCGTCATCTACTAGGCTATGTATACTATGCCTCGAATCAGATCCTAGACGATGTCATAGAAGGTTTATAGCAGAAGCGTTAATCGAGAGGGGGGTTGAAGTGATACATATAATCCTTAAACGTAAAAGTTTGAGCGAAGAGAGAGTGAAGTATAAAGATGCGAAATCTTTAGAGTAGTTTCTCGAGGTACTCCAGTTCAGGGTTCGACTGTTTAGATACGAAGAGACGGCCCCGTCCATCCTCTGATAGATCGCCTTGGAATACGTAGAACGGTCCTTCCAACCTTTCGCGTACCCCTCTAACGGACGGTCGTACCTCCTCTATCTGGAATGTAGGGAGTATAGAACCTGCTCTACCGAGTATTATCACTCTACCATCCTTCATCCTAGCACCAGCTCTCCCCATACAATCCCCGTATACCACAACCACTCCTCCTAGCATCCTTAACCCTGGGAATAGACCTACACTACCTTTAACCTCTATACTACCATCACGCATATAGGCTCCTACACATTCGCCTGCACCCCCCTCGATCATTATAGATCCGCCACGCATACCTTTAGACGATCCTTTGGGAGGAGCACCTACATAGCTTCCAGCCGATCCTTTAACGTTTATAGATCCGCCACGCATACCCATACCGAGCCAGTGATCGACATCACCCTCGACTACTATCGTCCCACCGCGCATATACTCACCGACTCTAAGACCGCCTGAACCTTTAACAGTAATACTACCCTTACTCATCCCTGAGCCTATCCCTCTAGCTTTACTGAAATCTCCCATGAACACTACAGCTACCTCGCCCTCCGCATCCTCAGATAGCTCTACCGAGAATACCTCATCAACCCTCTTACGTTTAGAGCCTAAGGATATCTGTAGAGATCTAATCTCACCGATATCCATATCCTCCAGGTTATCTGGGGTTATAGGTGAAAGATCCACCGGGACTTTGAACGGGGTTAAAGGTCTAAACGTTACCCTCACGATACACACCTCCTAGATAGACGGGTTAACCTTGATAGGCGATGAACCTATAAGCATAGACTCTGGTACAGGATAATTGCTGAGTTTAACGGTATAGAATTCTTCGAACCTCGGTTTAACCTCCCTGATAACCTCTTCGATCCTATCTCCAGGAACGGCTACATCAACCCATATACTACGACCTGGTATATCTTCTACAACCTCGCCTTTAACGACCACTATACGTCCACCCTTAATAGTATAAGCTGCTCTCCTCAACGCTCTTCTAACCATACGGTAATCTACGGCTGGATCTATCTTCCTAGGATCTATATCGTATATAGCTATATCGGCGTCAGCCCCTACACCTAGATGACCCTTACTCTTCAAACCTAGTAGTCTAGCCGGTGCAGCCCTCGTAACTATAGCTACATCCGTGAAGGTATATTCTCTATCTATGGATGGAAGAACCGTATACTTTAGAGCTCTACGATTAGCTTTCTCCATAACCTTACCCCTAGCTTTAGAGCTCATAAGCCAAGATATAACCCTAGGATAAGCTGTGAAGGGTCCACCGTTCGGATGATCGGTCGTAAGACATACCCTCCACGGATCATCTATAAGGAGGGCTAATTCTAAGCCTACAGCCCATTGTATCGTACCTACATAGCTTCTACGGCTATACTTAACCGGGACTACACCTGCACCGGTTTCAACCTCTACATCCGCGTTAGCCCATTTACCCGCTAGCGACTGGAATAATCGGAATTCTAACGGTCCATCCCCAGTCATAGTCGTAGTATCGGTGAATACAACCTGTCCTATATCTAAAGTCACATGATCGATCGAATTCACGTATTTAGCTATATACTCAGCCCCGGATCTAAGCGTAGTCCACGTCGATCCCGCGTAACCTGAAAACTGACAGTGGGTTATATGGATCAACGGTCTACCTCCACCGAACGATTTTCTTATCGTATGAACCGTCCTAAGCGCGGTCCAACAATTATTAGGCATACCCAACCTATTAGTGTGTACATGTATCGTATGCGGGAGGTTCAGTATAGAGTTCACCCTACATAAACCTTCTACGATCTCCCTCGGAGTTATACCGAAGTATGGAACCTGATCGTCTAGATCGTATACGTTTCCACCCCAACCCCATGCTTCCACGCCTCCTGGATTCACTATCTTGATACCATATCCTTTCGTAGATTTCAGAAGCCAGGCAGCGTAGATCGCAGCATCCTCTATACGATCCTGGCTTATGAAATCCATGATAAACCAGTTGTTACCCATAACAGTTAGAGCGGCTTTATCGATTATAGGTATATCGTTAAGCTCCTCCCATGTATGCTTCTGTTTAAGCGGAGGAGAAGCTGCTTCGAAAACCGTGGTGTATCCCATCCTAGCATACCTGTAGCCTGTGGTTTTAGTCGAAGGTACAGTATGACCTACACCTGAACGAGTTACAGCAGTCCTAGGTTCGTAGCTTCTCCTATGATCCTCAGGCCTTAGCAATCTACCTATATTCGATTTAGATCCAGCTATATGGCTATGGATATCTACCCCTCCAGGCATTATAAGCATACCTGATGCATCTATAACCTTAGCCTCCCTTTCATCGACATCCTCCACGATAACCCCACCCTCGACCGCTATATCCATAACCTCACCTTCGACTCCGTTCATCGGATCGTACACTATACCGTTACGTATAAGGAGAGCCTCCTTCAACCAAGCTCACCCCCTCAACTTCTCCAATATCATCCCCAGGATCTCCACATCTGATAGTATACCTTGAGGAGGCTCCACTATCTTCTTCAACCTAAGCGGAACGGTATCCATACGATACGCAGTCCCCTCAACCTCTATACCAGTATACGCTACAGGTATAGCTACATCGGATAAGTATACTGTAGGCGTGATTTTAGGATCCAACGCTACGACAGGTATATTACCTAGATGCTCTAGGATACGTCTAGGAAGATGGGAGATAGGATCGGATGCCACTACGAAGAATAGATCGCATTCACCTCTACGAAGTATATCCACAGCCGTAGTCTCACCTGGAAGATAACGCGGGTAACCTTGACTGAAATCTACGCTTAAAGGATATCCAGTCCTCCAAGTGAATACCTCGTTAGCTCCGGTAACGTTGAAATGTCCACGCATAGGTATCAAAACGAATTTCGTCTTAAAGTTTAGGCATCTGACAAGCTCTATAGCAGCCTCTACATTCTTATCCCTACCCCTACTCATAGTTAAACCTGTACCGAAGAATAAAGCTCCGAATCTAGCTTCGACCATCATATCTGCGAGTTTCTCGATCTCAGATACAGGAACCCCTCCCACCTCATCTACCTCTAGATCGAGATCTTTAACGAGCATCTTCAACGCGGATAACAATTCGTAGTCGTAGCCAGGCTTCACCTCTACGAATAGATCCGCCATCCTAGCGGTAGCGGTCCTCCTAACATCTACCACGACAACTTTACGATCCCTTCTACCATCGATAAATCTACCCCTAGCAGATACGCTATATCTAGCTAAATGTCTAGGATGAGCCTCCAGAGGATTACATCCCCAGTAGACTATAAGATCCGCTCTATTCTTAACTTGACCTAGAGTCGCTGCTATCAAGCCTAACTCCTGGCCTGCAAGTACGGTAGGCCCATGACAGATTATACTCGTATTATCTATAGCACCGCCGAGTAGGTCGGCTAGGTCTAAACCTAGAAGTATAGATTCGCACGATGTACAAGCCCAACCGTAGAATAGCGGATAGCTGCTATCCTTCAAGAGGTTCGCTACGGTTTCGATAGCTTCATCTACCGAAACCTCCTTAGCCGTATCGAAACGGCCTATCTTAGGTTTGAGAAGCCTACCTTCATTCATATGGAGGAATTTCGATGCACCTAAAGCGCAAGCATTCCTAACATCCACTATCCTACTATCCCTAACAGTTACTATCAGATCGTCGCAGCAGCATCCACAGAATGGGCAGACCACATCCTCGACGGTATACTCAGTAGTCTTCTCCTCTACCAGGATGGAAGGTATAGCCATAGAAGATTATACACCTCCTACAGATTTAACTAGAGATCTGAGATCTTGGGGGCGTCTAACCGAAGGGGTAACCCATACCTCTAAACCTTTAGATCTAGGCATACCGGTTCCCTCCGTATCGGGAGGTATGAGCATGTTAGCTATCATTCCATAGGGTATGAACGCCACCCCTCTAGGGATATCGGGTGAAGGTGTAGCTAGAACCGTTACAGATCCGTATGGAGAAGATATATCGATATACCCGCCTCTAGCTATACCTAACGCCTCCATATCCATAGGGTTCATCTCGCATACAGATATAGCTTCACGATATTCATCGAAGAATTTACCCGTATCCTTGGATCTACCCTGTTTGATACTCCTACCGGTTATCAATACTATCTTCAACCTACCACTACAGCTCATACTCTCTAAACCCTTAACGGTGATCTATATAAAACCTATATTTTAGGTTTCCCATTAAATCTATAGAAGATCTACCCTCGACTCATCTATACGTGTATAGACTATCTCCCCAAGATACAGTGTATGAAGATCATCCGAGGGGTATATCGTAGTCAGTATATCCCTAGGAATCCTATCCCTTTCGAGTCGAAACTTATACCTTACCACGCATTCGTAGATTATAGGGCAGTCTTGGATGATAGGAGCATCTACCTTAACACCTTTCGAAGCTTTAATCTTAAGATCAGATAGCTTATCCCGCTCCCTACCTGAAACCGATCCGCAGTACGAAGCTATACCCTCCATACCTTTTGGAAGGATGTTTACCGTGAATACGCCTGTATCCTCTATAAGCCTATAGGTATACCTACTCGGTCTGACGGCTACTATGAAGCATGGCATACGCCACATAACGCCTAGAAACCCCCATCCCACCGTCATAAAGTTGAAACGCCCCTCCCTCGATACAGATCCTAAAAGCAGCCCTTCATCGTTCAGATGACGGTATACCCTATCCGCGTATCGAAATATATGCTCCATAGGCATCGGAAACTAAATCGAATTTAGAATATTTAAGCTTTGAATAGCTTCACGATGTTAGATTTAACCGGTACATCTAGGATACGAGCGATAGGTGTACATTTAGCTTGCAGTAGACAAACCACTGGCCTACCATACGTTCTCACATCTTCTAACGTCTCCAGGTTAGCCATACCTTTCATGAATACTATATCTGATCCCTTAAGCTCTTCTAAAGCTTCCACCGGTAGCTCGCTTAGTATCAACCCAGATGTACCCGGCACTACCGAGAGGACCTCGGATGCAACCTCAGGTATACCTGCCTCCAATGCATCGTTTAACATAGCATCATTCTGATATGGTTCGCTTTTAACCAGTACTACAACCCTCCAACCCATACCCTCTAGGATCTTGATCAGGATACTATCGAAAACTATCTCACCCGCGTTATCGCATACATATGTTATCCTGCCCCTACGCTTGCATATCATATCGAATACGATCTTCGTATCATCTACGGTTAACTCGGCTCCGACTACAGAATCTAAGAGGTTATCGAGCGAGAACCTATGCTCCGACGCACCTACATCTATCGTATTACCAACCACCGTAGATATACAAGCTCTACGAAAACGTTGATAGAGATCTCCGGTAGAATCAACCCAATCCTCGACTATAGGTCTAAACCTAGAAGCTACATCGTTAGCTAGCCTCTTCTCTACGGCGTAGGGGTCGTCGATACCTGTAAGCTTACGTACTAGACGGAAGAGCTTCGTAGCTATAACCGGGACGGACGTATCCATCGATAGAAGCCTCGACAGCTCCAGCAACAAGCACTCTAAACATCTACGCTTATCCTCTAGACTTAAACTAGACGATAGTATCTCCCTACCTCTAACCTTTACCAAGCATAGTATACATTCTGGATGAGGCTTCAACTTACTTAGCCCAGATAATTCTTGCAACCCTATAATAAACGTTCACGGTGGATGGAGGATACTAGACTATAGGTACAGCATCCACGGCGCATAAACTTCGGCTAACAGGAGTATCACCAACGATACTAACGGTATAGATACGTTATCGTCTATGAATCTAAACTCGAAATGTTCTACGATAGATGCTGCAGCTCCAGCTATAACTCCGGCTAACCCTAGTATAGCACCTAACGGTATAGAGAGGAAAGCCATAGCTAGATTACCCCACCAAGATTTAGTCCTCCTACCATACAGTTTATTCCTAACTATACCAGTTACCGCATCTCCAAACGACATGAAGAGTACCGGTAGGATACCTACCCAGAAGTTTCCGTTCGATAGGAGCCAGCCTATAGATATAACTACACCCCACATTATGCAGAACGATGTCTCGTAAACGTTCTCCTCGACCTGGAACCAGTACATAAGTCTACCACTCCTATGCGGTATATAGGTTAGGAGAGCTAACGCTAAAGCGAATATAAACGGTACTACAGGCGTCTCGAATAGAAACGGTATAAAAGCGGCGCATAACCCTCCGGCTAACATGTGTATAACCTTACGGTTATAATATACGGCTACGTTATGCTCCAACCCCTTCGAACGCATATAAACGTACAGCTTCCTAGTGATAACTGAAACCAACGTTAAAACCCATACAAAAAGTATAGAAGCAGATAGAACTTCGTTCAACCCGATCATATCCATCTATCGAATAGATCTCGGTACAGATATAAACCTTACCATAGCTCCATCGTAACACTGATATGAGGTTATCGCAGGAGGTCAGATACTACGGAATTAACGATATCTTCGATAGACTGATCGATTACATAGATTATTATGCTACACGTTAAATCGAGGCTATCCGCCTAAACCTCGTATAGAAGCCTGGTTACCTGGGATGCCTGCTAGGATAAGGTTAGCTCATACAGAGCGATGCATAGGATGCATGAACTGCGTATTCGCATGCTCTAGAGAACTCTACGGAGGGATCTCCTCCCCTCTAAAATCCGCTATACTGGTTTTGTACAATACACCTTCCAGGAAGCCTATAGTATCTATATGTCCTGGATGCGTGGATGCTCCATGCATAGCTGCATGCCCTCATAAAGCTTTAGCAGAACAGACCGGAGGTGGACCTACACTGATCGATCCTGGGAAATGTCGTTCATGCGAAACTAGGGATTGTATGGATGCATGCGTGTTAGGAGTGTTATTCTGGGATGATGAACGAAAAACCCCTATAATATGTACTCAATGCGGGGAATGCGCTAAATACTGCCCACATGAAGTCATAGTCTATAGAGAGGTTTAAGCTATGACGGATACTCTATCGAGGATACTCTACATAGATCTATCCGATGGAAGGAGCTGGGTCGAAGATAGGAGAGACCTATTCGATGATAGGATAGGTGGACTAGGCGTAGCCGTTAAGCTATACTCTGAAAAATGTAAGCTTGGATCCGACCCATTCGATCCTGAGAACCCCGTAGTATTCACGGTGGGGCCGCTTAACGGTTTATATCCATCAATATCTAAGACTGTAGCTGTTTTCAAATCACCTATAACAGGGACCTACGGTGAGAGCCACGCTGGCGGGAGGCTTTCGATAGCGATAAGAATGGCTGGATACGGCGCTATAGTGATCATAGGATACTCTGATAAACCGGTTTTCATCGATATAGAGGATTCCAACGTGAGGTTCAGAGATGCGAAGCCGCTACTAGGTCTTAGTAGCCTAGAGGTTGAGGAGAGGCTTAGAACATGTACGAGGGCTATGGAGAGTATAGTTAGTATAGGTCTAGCTGGTGAAAGAGTATGCTTCTATGCATCTGTTAACGTAGATAGGTACAACTATTTCGGTCGGCTAGGCCTAGGAGCGATACTTGGCTCGAGGAATGTGAAGGCTTTAAGGATTAGAGGCAGCGGCTCTATCAAGCCTAAGGATCCCGAAGGTTATAGGAGGCTATTCGAAAAGCTGTATAGGGTGATAGTCGAGACGGATGCTATGGCTAAATACCATTATACAGGGACACCAGCTAACATAATGGTTCTAAACGAGATAGGAGCTCTTCCTACGAGGAATTTTAGGGAATCTAAATTCGAGTATGCGGAGGATATCTCAGGAGAGAAGATTGGGGAAACACTACTCGAAAGGAAAGCTTCATGTCCCCTATGCCCTATAGGATGTATGCATATAGCTAGGCTCAGATTAGAGTTCGCTAGAGGCTACGAATACGAGCCTATCGATGTATACTACAACTATGAGTCTATGTATGCCCTAGGTACAAACCTAGGCTTAAAGAATCCTACAGATATACTGAGGCTTATATACACGGCGAACCTATACGGGTTCGATACAATGCTTCTAGGAAACGTACTTGCATGGATGACCGAAGCATACGAATCAGGGTTGATAAGCGACAGCGATACGAACGGTTTGAAGCTAAGCTGGGGGGATATCGATCCATATCTGGAGGCTGTTAAGCGTATAGCGTACGGTGATAAGGATCTATACATCTATGCAGCTCAAGGTTTGAAGCAGCTAACCGACGTCTACGGTGGTAGGGATTACGCTATACAGATAGCCGGTAATGGTATGCCTGGATATCATACAGGCTACGCTTCGATAATTGGATTCCTAGTTGCTTCACGCCACTCGCATAACAGTAACGCAGGCTATGATATAGATCAACAAGCTTTGAAGAGGAGGTACACCGATGAGGAGTTTATCGATAGGATAATCGAAGAGGAGGATTGGCGTAACATCCTTGTAAGCCTAGTTGCATGTATGTTCTCTAGGAGAGTGTATAGCCCGGATGTAGTAATCGATGCTCTAAAGACCGTAGGATTCGATTATAGCTTAGATGAGCTTATACGTATAGGAAAAGAGATCTACACCGATATATATCGTATCAAGTCTAGCGAGGGATTCGATCCTAGGCGAATATACGTGCCTAGAAGACTGTTCGAGACACCTTCAGCTTCAGGTATACTATCCGAGGAAAGGTTTAGAAAGCTTCTAGACCTATATATGGAAAGGAGGTCTATATCCTCCAGTACTTAGCTAGGAAACTCGGTATATCCGATGAATCCCTAGGGCCAACCAGTACCTCCCATCCGGTTAGATCCTCTAACTCTCCTTTAAGCCTAGCGGCTAAGCCAGGTATAACTACCTTACGATGGGAAACCTTCTCCGCAACCCTATACTCCTTCATAGCTTCAGCTATTTTCTCAGCCGTAAGCTTACGTCCAGCTACCGAGGATTCTACCGATAAGCCTTCGGTATCGACTACTAGGAGGTAGCAGTTGAGCTTAGCGGATTCTATATCCGAAGATACTGTGAAGTATGTTAGAGCGAAGTTTGTAGTCACTAGGAGAGGTGATCTATCATCCGGAGATCCAAACTCCCTTAATCCTGGTTCTACGCTTACAGGTTTAACCGGATCCGTATATAGATTCTCTCTAAGTATCAGGTTCGGGAGAAGCTGCCACACCTCGACCCCATGGATTATCGCTATATCCGCGTATCTAGCTATCATCATAGCTGTAACCGTAGCCTCCATCCAGCTAGCCTCCTCCGGTTTACCTCTAAACCCTTCATCAGCCCATACGACTGCAGGTATAGCTAGAAGCGGGTAGCCTGATAGCCTATCACCCTGCCTGCATGCAAGCCATCTTAGAAGGGTAAAGCTGTTCACAGTATAAGCTAAGCCTTCACCTACATACGTACCCGGATCTAATACAAGCCTATCTACACCTTCATCGTTCAAAACTTTAACGAGACCTCTAAGCTTAGATAGATTCCCGGGAGAGGATACTACTATCGGGCATCCGTACATTTTAGCCAGCTCGGATAGATCCCGCCAGTTATCTTCTGTAGCTGCGTATATGAGAGGCCTCCTATCGCCGACCTTTAGCAACGCAGCCTCCAATGCTTCAGGATCTAAGCTACAAAGAATGATCGGTAGATCTGTAAGCTTAGACACCTTCTCAGCTAGATCCTGGAATCTAGATGGATCGCCAGATCTACACCTTAACGCTAAAGCGTTAAGCTTAAGCTCTCGACCTATATAGGTGTAGCTTAAGCTATCGACAAGCTTCACCCTAGATTCCAGATCCCCCTCGATATCATCCCATACATCGACGGCTAAAACCGTAGGATTCATATATCTAAGTTCATGTCTATGCAATACGAGTTTACCCCCAACCCTAACCTCCCTACCTGGAGGGCCGAAAGCTACCTCCAACACCGGCGGCCTTAAAACCTCTCTAAGCTGAGATAGATTATCCCTATACCTCTCCTCCTCAAATAACGGTGTACACTCCTCAAGCCTAGCCGCTCTCTCTACAAGCTTAGCTGCGAAACCTAGACATGTAGATATACCGCATCTACCGCAGTTAAGTCTAGGTAGCAGCTTGTATACATCCATAGGGCTAATCTTCTTAGCCATTTACATCTCCTCCAACCAGTTAGGTATAGCTTTAGCCGGTGTATCCCATCTACCGTAGAGCCATGAGATGGTTTGCTTAACAGTCTTTATCGCTAGGGGATGCATCATTATGAATAGATCGCATCCAGCTAGGAGGAACGTTAAAGCTGTAATAGCCTCCCAGAGAGGCCCTCTAACCTCCCTAGGTCCGAGTTCAGGTGTTTTAAGCCATGCCTCACGTGCACCCCAAGCGTTACTCGTACCCGATAGCATGGGTAGAGCTAACTCTCTATCACCCATAAGCCCTGCTATACGTATACGTTCCATGACGGAGAACGCATACTCTATACCGTAGCCTAGAGGGGCTGAGGTAGGATCTATAACTATACGTTCAGGCGGGAGAACATTTAGTATAGCTCTGTCAAGATCCCTTTGAAGGTTTATATCTAGAGAGGCCCACGCTACGACGTTATGCCCGTAGCGCTTAGCAGCTTCGGCTATAGGTTTAAACCTATCCTCAGGCGAGGGTATGGAGCTTAGGAGGAGCCTCTCACCTTCAAAGATAGCTGCAACCTCCGTCAGAAGTTCTACATCCTTAACTGGATCACCTGAACCTCCAACCATAACGGGGGAGTCTACAGCTTGAAGAACGTTTTCTACAACCTTCACAGCTTCCCTCACAGGCGTATCCCTTATCGATGGGTCCGTACTGGTTAACTCGACTGTCACCATATCCGCGTCGAACTTATCTATGTAGAGCTTAGCCCACTCGGCAGGATCATCCATAGCGTCACCGAAGCTATCCCTCAAAGGTTTAGGTAGGGGAAGCTTCCAATCGAATACATCTCCAGAAACTACCGGTGGATTCGGGTTCAAAGCTGAGAAGCTGTAAAACGGCATAGTAACCTCCCCACCTATAACTATAACCCTACCCCTAGATCCGCCCTCAGATCTGGTAGCGCCTATCCTAACCTCCGCTATACGATTCGTAAACATCGCTTCAGGCTTAGGAAGCTCCTCGATGAGCTCTATAGCTCTAGCCTCCATAGACTTAGCAGCCTCTAGCATAGGTTTAACGATAGAAGCTATACCTGTCACATCTAGCTGAAACTCGGAAGCTTCTAGGTTGAAATCTTCGAATTCTATCTCCTCAGATTCCGATAACAATTTTAAAAGCCATTCTAGGAAAGATTCTCCCAGATCCTTCCTACGCGTACCCAACCCCTACTCACCAGTTTTAACCTTCCTAACGATAACCTTCCTAGCATAGATCCTAGCATCCTTAAACGTTATCCTCAGAGATACACCAGGTATAGCCGTAGGTACTACAGCTTCAACCGTAGGCGCTGAGATCATAGGTGTTTCTGGCTTAGCTTCGACAGCCTTAACCTCTTCAGCCCTAGCTTCAACCATGGGGGCCGGCTTAGCTACTTCAACCCAACGCTTCACTACCGGATGACCCTTCTCCTCCAGCCACCTCTTAAGCTCATCTATATTCGATACATCCTTCTCCGTAGCTATCTTATCCAGTAGCTCATCAGGTATAAACCCTTTCATCCTCTCTTTGATAGCCGATGGCATCCATACAACCCTCACCCATCCGCCATCCGCTTGAAGGAATTTAGGAGATCTAAGATACTCTATCGATATACCGTGGAATCCGTCAACCTGCCTACCCCCGGCGGTAGCGTCTGCTAAAGCTGCGAAGGCAAGCCCGTTAACGGTCGGACCTTTAAAATCTCTATGAACGATACCTATCCCATCGACCTCCGGTATATAGAACGCTACACCTTCAAAACATCCGCAGCTAGTATGAGGATAACCGAACATGGTATATAGACATACACGTTCTATAGCTCCTAGCGAACGTGCTCTCGCCGTTTCGTTTACACCCGTATACTCACCTCTCACAGGATCTAAGAGTTCACCTTTAGGTATAGGGAAGATCGGCCCCTTAGGATCTATACGTGCAGCAGCTCCGCAATCGAACCAGCTCATAGCGCCACAGTTAGAGTATCTTTGTGGCGTTATTACGCATACATGGGTAGGTGCGAAGCTTTGGCATAAAACACATCCATAGAACGTATCGACCTCCTCATCCTTCAACCCTCTAGCTCTAGCATCCCTACCCTCATAGACCTTCATAGCTTCCTCCCACATCTCAGCAACCTTATCAGGATCGGTTATGAAGGTAACCTGCATCCTCTCTATTATCGGAAACTCCGATTTGAACAGGCGTATCAATACGAGACCTAGATACTTGAAGCTATTAAGCCCTTTGTTGTAGCTAGCCTTACTAAGCCTACACCATATATCGTACCTCTGGTTGAGATGCATAAACCCTTGTATATAGTTGAGGTATTCGTGTATACGCCTCTCGAAAACTCCTTCAAGATCCTCTGAAAGTTGACTCCCAGCTACCTCTACGTAGATACCAAGCCTATAGCTTCCTCCCTCCTTAAGCTGATGGATATCAGGGCCTATCACAGATATCTTTCCATCTTCAACCACATCTAACGGTTTAATCCTTAGAAGCTCGAACTTCTTATCGATTCTAGGTCCTCCGAACTCTACGTACATATCATCCCTACGGATACGCTCCCCCTCGTATGCTATACCTACATCCACAGGTATATCTTGAAACATAGACTACATCACCTCAAGACTATCTACTACCCTCTTAATAAATGAATACCATTCTCCACCTCTAACATTAGGTAGAGACCAGGATGCATGAGGCTGATAGTACGGATCCAAACTAACCGTAGATAAGCTTGGAGCGAAGTGTTTAAGCCCAGATAGCACGAGCCATAGGGTTATGTATGGGAAACCTATGAAAGCCGTCAGACCATACTTCCCACCTCCATCGAAACCTGTCCAATTGCCATCTCTCAACCTATCTCCAAGCTCGTATACGGATATAGATGCGGCGATAGGTATACCTTTACCTTCAAGCTTATAAGCTATATTCCTAGAAGCTACGATAGTGAACAACTTAGTAGAGGAGAGGAGACGGATAAGCTCAACGATATCGATACCCTCCACTTTATCTAGAGCTTTAGATCCCACGGCGAGAAGTCTACGATTAGACCTCTTTATTATAGCTACTAGAGATTCAGGTCTAGATAGAATAGCGGCTTTCTTAGGTCCAGGTATCTCAGCCGTAGCCCAAGGCTCGGGAAACCTATACATAGACAATCGATATCACCTTTTCCTCACGAGTCTAGGTAGAAGGGTTGGATCGGGTATAGGCTTCTCACTCCAACCCTTCTCCTTGAGGAACTTTATAACCTCAGATTTCAATGTTAGGGGTATATCAGCTTCCCTCCTAACGTATAGGTGTAGATCATCTGGTAGACTTCCGAAGAACTTTTTACTCAGATCTATGTAGTGTGAAAGCTTTATAGCTCTACCCTTACTCGTATCGTTCGGTCTCATACATAGCTTAGCTATCATAACTATAGCTTCCTCTTTACCTTCAGCAGCTACGAATAGATGCTCCGGAGCTGGGCCAGCATACACTCTATCCCCGGTCCTAGCATCATAGGTATACCATGAGCTTTCATCCTCTTTACGACCTAAGAGAAAACGTCTATATTTAGCTCCATGAGGACCTACTATTACAGGTACACCTAAACGCCAGAATCCCGCAGCTATAGCTGCAGCCTTCTGACTCATAGCACCCCAAGCTACACCTACGGCTCCAACCCTATTCAGTATATAGTCGGCTATCTCTTCATAGTTAGCTCTAAGATTCCTCTTAGCGAAGATAGCTGCGATCTTTATAGCCGCTCCGGCTATATGGCTATTAGATACGCATGAACCTACGTTCACTAATCCACCTGCATCGAAAGCTCCGCTATACTTCTCATACAGCGATCTACCTTCCTCATCTTTAGCCATAGCTAACGTCATAGCCGCGCACCCGGAAGTTACAACTATATAATTCCTCTTCAAAAATTCCTCAGCCATCTCTACGATCTCACGTCCACCGTTATAGTAGTTCGAACATCCTACGAAAGCTATAACCCCAGGTATTTCACCGAAGACTATAGGTCTACCGACATTCCTTATCTCTACATCCTGTATAGGTCCTCTACCGACTCTAATCTTAAACCTCTCATTCCTCCAGATTTTCCTAGCACCCTGGACTATAACGCTATGTACAGGTATATTCCGAGGACAGGCCCCCTCGCATTTACCACACCCTATACACACCTCGTATAGGTATGCGAGAGCGTTGAAATCGCCTTTAGAAGCTGTACTCATAGCTTCGGCTATAGGTAGATTGTTAGGACATGCTCTCTCACAGAATCTACAGCCCCTGCATCTAGAAGCTAGAACCTTTAACTCTTCATCCGATGGTAGAGATCTAACCTTCTGCCTATGCGGGAATACTTTCAGTGCGGTTTTAACGGCTAGCTCCCCTACCCTTTCAGGATCTAGGAATACGACGCCTTGCATAGATCCGCTCACAAGCTTCTCGACTATGGAGTCTATAGGTTCACCCGTAGCATCTGGTAAACCCATACATTTCTCTACGGAAGTTGCGATGACAGGTGCTTTCACCCTAGCAGCTTCCAGTAGTATATCGGCTCTTATACACTGCTCATCGGCGACCACTACATCTGGTAGACCGCTTCTAACGAATCTAAGCTGCCATGAAAGGGGGCCTACGATCTTAGCCGTAGGGCTGTACCTAGCTACATCATGTGCCGTACAGCATATACCTGCAACCTCTACTGATCCATACATCTTACTTTTGACTAGATAGTCTACTATCGAAGCGGCCGATGGTACGTTATGACCTACTACGAGTATAACAGGTTTATTCTGATCTATAGCTGCTAAGCCTATCTCTGTGAGGGGGGCTTCAGGATCACCCTTAGGATACCCTAGAGCTACTATCTGAGCTATATCGGCTATCTCTAAAGCTACATGATCCAGCATACCGGTGTGGAATACCTTAGATTCGAAATCGATCCAGCTATCCTCCTGACCGGTATGGGTAGCCGCTAGTAGGGAGATTATCTGCTCCTCTACATAGCTTAAAGCATCCTCAAGATCTCCTATGGTTCTAGGCTTTATACCGCATACAAGCCTGATTATAGGCGCCTCTAAGTATATATTGCCGCCTAAATCTATAGGATGATTCCTACCGTACCTAGATATAAGATACTCGAGTAGATGTCTAGCATGGCTTGTATGGGTTGCAGCACCTATACAAGCTGCTAGGAGGACTATACGAGATTGTTGCGCAGACATATCTATACCGCATGCACCCCTCTTACCTGCTGTTAGATCGCATTTACCCATCGTACAGAGGCAGCATAGATCGCAGAAAGGCATGTAGAAGGGCTTATACCTCTCTAAGAGTATCTGATCCCAGCGTCTAAGATCGATTATCGAGGGGAAAGGTGTAGGTCCGAGAGGCTCCTCCCACTCTTCGAGTATTCTTCCGAAAGATATCTCAAGCTCTTCAGCTTGAACTATATCCGATACAAGCTTCTTAACTCTAAGGTTGAAATCCCTCTTAGACATAACTTTCCATCTGGATAGCGATGCCATCGTATGAGTTAAGGGTTCGTTACGTAATGTTAATAGTGTAGCTCACCGTCGATATCATATGATAGGATTCGGAGGATGTAGATGTGAAGCGTAGAGGATTCGTTATATCTGTATCAGGTAAGGGTGGCGTAGGTAAAACACTCCTATCAGTACTGCTTCTCAGAACGTATCTAGATGAAACCGATAAGACTATACTCATGGTCGATGGAGATCCAGCTACCAATCTACCCGAAGCATTGGGGGTTGAGGTTAAAGGTACTGTAGCGGATATAGCTGCTAAACTCAAAGACGATATACAGATGGGTAGGATAAGCTACGACGCTAGTAAGAGGGATATGCTCGAAGGATGGATATACGAGATACTAGTTGAGAATCCTAGATTCGATCTGATAGCTATGGGTAGAGGTGAAGGTGAAGGATGTTACTGTAGCGTCAACTATATGCTTACGTTGATACTAACCAACCTCATACAAAACTACGATGTGACCATAATGGATATGGAGGCAGGTTTAGAGCATATAAGTAGGAGGGTTGATAGCGATGTAGATGTAATGTTCGTAATTACAGATAGATCGCGTATGGGGTTTAAAACTGTCTCTAGGATAAAAGAGGTAGCGGAAGAAGTTCACGTAGAAGTTAAACGTATGGTGCTCATAGGGAATTTATTCGATGAGAAGGATGAGTATATACTCAGAGAGTATGCGAACAGCATAGGCTTAGAGTATGGAGGATACATACCCTACGATGAGAATGTATCGCTATACAATATGAAGGGTATATCTATACTTAGGCTGCCAGACGATAGCCCATCCCTTCTAGCGGTTAAATCTATAGCTAAAAAGTTATCTATACTCTAGGGATCTGATGAGCATCGGAAGATCCCTAGCCTTAATAGGTCCGATGAAAACGTTGAACCCTAAAGCTTCTATCTCAGGCTTTATATTCGAAGCTAAACCTGGGATAATTATAGGCACTCTATCTAGATCGACTCTATCCCTATAAGCTTGGATAGCTTCGACCACCTGTCTAGCCGTAAACCTACCACCACCTATAGCTGAAGCTACAGATAACCCGCCGGTATCGATTGCGAGAATCCAGCATCCTACACCTGACGATTTGATCACCCTTCTAACTATATCGAAAGTTAGAGCATAGTTAGACGTTACAACTATAGGCGAAGATCGTGAAACCGATCCGACGCTATACATCCCCGGATCTACTATCCTAGGCTTCTTGGGATCCGTATATATAGACTGTTTAAAGACCAGTAGGCCTTCGATACACTCTCTACGCATAAATCTAGGTAGGACGACTATCGATGAATACCTGAGAAGCGATACTGTCACGGTAGCTAAACCTTCATAGTGATCTATAACCCCACCTAGATCGACTAGTATAGGATATCCAAACCTTTTATCACCCTCTAAAGCTTTCATCCTCATAACCGAAGTATACCTTAAAAGCTTACCGATATCATGGCAGCGTACACCTAGGATGATCCTATCTATGCCTATAACTTCCATCTTAGCTTTTGCCTCATCTAGTATAGTGATATCCTCTACCAAGACTACGATAGGATATTCTTCCAAAGATTGTATACCTGTAAGCTTCTCTGAAGCTATCATCGAAGAATCTACTACGATAGCAGGCTTCTCATCCTTTAAGATTCTTAAAGCTGAGAAGTATGCGTCTAGGCTATCAGCCCTCAATATTAGAGGTTTACACGTATATGTGCGGAGGATCTTTAACCTATCCTCTACCAAGTCTAAATCCATACCCCTCATATCTACGAGGTAGAAGTCTACGGATAACTTCGAATCCATACGCTCTACTATGATCGAATCTATAGATGAGACGATACCCATAGTTTCATCTACATCTGATGATAGATCTACAGGGTACGCTAACCTAGCCTCCCTCCTAAACCCTCCATCGTGTCTGAATAATCCCTCCTCCCCCCCAACCTCTATCGAAGCCGTAGATGAAGCTATGGATACAAGCTTCACAGGAGGCATAGTTAGCATGGAGATCTTAGCTTTAGCTTGGGGTGTGAGGAATGGACATAGATCTGGTGTCGCCTCACCGCTAGCGAGCTTAGCTGCGAAAGCTAAGCATGTAGTTACACCGCATCCACCGCAATTCCGTCTAGGTAGAAGCATATATATCTGCATAGGTTGAACCTTCCTAAACATAGACTACACCGCACTGGATAACATACCTATAAGTCTCCTAGCGTACAGAAAGGCTTCTGGATCTAGGAGTATTATGATATCGGCTGAAGATAGGATATAAGCTGAAGCTGTTATCATCTCCCAAACCGCACCCTTAGAGATAGATAAGCCATCTAAGTATACCTCAGGCGAATCCCAGGCATCCCATGTGAAAGCAGCTATAGGTACGGAGAGTAGGTGATCCCCCTTACCGTATAATAGTTTAGCTTGCTCAACCAAATTATAAGTATCCTCGAGTCCTAAGCCTAACCCTGTCGACGCTATATCGAGAGCTATACGTTCAATCGGGATTCCTGTCTCTGCGATAAGCTGTATAAGCTGTTTAGCTTGATTTATATCCGTAGTGGATCTAGCTAAGAGATTCTGTTTATAGATAGACGCTAGAGCTGTATACGTTCTATAATTATCCATATCGGCTGGTCCTATCATAAGCTCATACTCCCCAACCCTCTCGACTATACCTTCGATTATCGATCTATTAGATACTGAACCTGCATCTAGGATCATCAAAGGTTTACCCACCCTATTTAGGATCGATAGAGATAGATCCACATAGCGATCTAAGCTATCTGATCCTACAACTCTAGGGAGAACGATGCACAGCATATCGGGATCGAATTTATAGGATATATCTAAAGCTAGATCATCCACTCTATCTACATCTAAACCTCTAGCTATGAATACCTTTCTATACGTGTCATTCATATCCAAAGGTGCAGTTAGAGCTAGTAGCGGAGGATTCCAGCCTACTAGTTCTAACGAGAACTTGTTAGCTTCGATTTTAACCGTATATGAACCACTATACCTAAGGATCATATCTCTACACCTAGAACGTCAGTATTGGTGGAAGCTCTAAGACTGGATGCCTAACCTTAACGAGCCATTCTAGAAGTTCATCTAACGTCTTAGCGGTATACTCATCGGCTATCTTCTCAGGTAGATCTGGAACGCCATCCTCGATGCATCTATCCCTAAACTCTTCACCTAGAACCTCCTTAAGAAATCTAGGCATCCATACTATACGCTTCAACCCATCCTCAGCTCTAAAGTATTTACGGCTTAGGATCCATCTACGTGAATGTCCTAAGAATCCAGGCATCTGTAGACCGCTTATCATACCTACGATACCAACGAAGGATAGACCGATAGGTGTTTCACCCCTATAGCTATAATCTACAACCATTATCCCGTTACACTCGGGTATGAATACTGATACGCATTCAAAGCTAAACGTAGATGTAGTAGGGTTAGAAACTAGACTGTATAACGATACTCTATTGACGGCTCCATGGGTAAGCTGGAATACAGTTTTATCCACCCCCTCCCATTCACCTCTAGATACATCTATAGGTCTACCCCTATCCACAGGCTTGATACTTGAAGCCTCTCCTCTAAGCTCGTATGCGATCTCTGCATCTATATAGGTTACAGTACCACAGAGACCTGGCCTTTCAGGTGTTATTACGCATACATGACTCGATAGGAAGCTTTGGCATATAGTACATATATAGTATCTCTCGACATCCTCGTCTAGTAGCCCTATTAACCTGCGATCCCTCTCACCATATATACCTCTAGCTATCTTGAGAAGATCTTTAACCCGATCTTCATCCGTATATATTTTGACCTGAATCTTATCGAGGATATCGCCGTATAGCCTCTTTAAACCTATATAAAGCATGAAGCCTAGATGTTTAAGCCTGAAGCCTCTATCGAAGCCTCTCCTGGTTATCCTTATCCACCCGGAATCCCTCTGACCGACATGCCAGGTCTCCTCGCCGTGGTTTATTATCCTATGGATACTCCTCTCTATAACAGGTTCATATTCACTTTTCATCCTAACCCCAGCTACCTCTACCAATAGACCTAGAGGTTGTACGGACCCTTCACGCATAGAATCTATATCAGCTCCTATAACCTCTATATATCCATCAATAACCTCTTCAAGTCTACGTGATACTACAAGCTCGAAGTATGGCTTCACGTTACCGAACTCTACGTATACATCCCTATCCCTTACGCTCTTCCCCTCATACATGCTGCTGAAACCTATCGGAAGCTCCTCTTCTAGGATCACAGATATACCGAGTCTACCGCATATCGCAGGTAGTATATCTTCGATCTTATCGATGTAGATGGCACCACCTGTATCATAGTTTACACCAGCCGATACAACCGTGCACACACCTAGATTTGAGATAGCATCCAGTATAGCCTCGAACTTATCCGATGTTGATAGCGTAACCACACCTAGACGTATCCTCTTCTGTAGGTATTCAAGTAAATTCTCACGAGTGAGCGGCCCGATCGAGATCGATAGAAGCCTCACAGCTAAACCTATGGAGTATACTAGCCCGTCTATCGGATCACCCGATACGTATCGTATCAACCCCCTCCTCCCATCTACTACGAGTCCGCTATCAAGTACTTCACGGAATCGGCTAGATACCACGAATACTACGAAGCCGAGTCTCTGAGCTCTAGATAGAAACTTCTCTAAAGCTATCGGATCATCACCTACGACTACGAGTAGTCCTGGAGCTACACCTGAGATAAGCTTGAAAGCATATGTTCTAGCTTCGCTATCACTCATAGGTTTCACAGAAGATCTAGAAAATATGAAGTTTAGTAGAGCCCTCAACTCGTATACGGATAGAATCGCTAAACTTCTGATCGAAGCCTTTGAATCCACTAAAAACTTAACGGCGTTATCCAGAATCGTAATGAGATCGTATACGTTGGATACATTTCTACCTAGTAGTAAGGTGGAGAGTACAAGAGGAAAATCCTTGATATAAGCTTCCACAGCCGTAGAATACCTATCCTTAACGATATCTAGCAGCTTACTTAGCTCATCTACGAGAAGATGTAGATTTTTCCCAGATCCTAGATCGTTGGATCTCAACTGCCAAACGGAAACATGGGTTCAACATCGATGTAAACGTTGTTTATGTAAAGTCTAGGTTTATACGTAGTTAATCCTAAAGATCTCCTGATAGAGGTTAAAACGACGAAATCTCTAATCTAAACTTAACGTTTGCGTCATCTAGCTTTTCCAATCCTTTAAAACATGAAAGTAGACCCTTAAGAGTCGAGAAGACTATCTTCTCAGTAAAGATGTTCAACTGGATAGGCTTTCCATCGAAGAATATCTCGATCCTAGATCCTCTACTCAGTATGCATAGGTAGGGGTTCACTTCTCCTTTAAGCATAGCCGAAGCGAAGCTTCTACAATCTTTGAAGCCGCATCTACCGCAATCGGATCCTCCAAGCATACGTTTTATCCTGGCTAGAGCCATATCTACTAGGATATCGGCTAGAGAATTAAGATCATTTAGACAAAATACAGGTTTATCTATACCGCTAATTTTAACGCTATCTCTACATATGACCACGGCTACTAAACTCCCCATATCAAAGCCTATATCGCTTAGATGAGCTTCATCTGCGATACATAGTATTTTAGGATAATTCAGCCTTCTGAAACCTTCTATCAATGTAAACGTGGTCGATGGAAGTAGATCGAAATAACCCTCCAAGCTATCCTTAGAATCAGTCAGAAAGAGTGCAACCTCACCTCTAGAGATAGCTAGCGTAGCCCTAGCACCTGCAGCTCTATGCCTATATGTATCTTTATCAGTCACATCTATAGGATGGAGGCAATGCTTAACCGTAGCTACGCTATAACCTCTAGAGACTAGTATCTTCGTAAGCTCTTCTACAACCCTTGTTTTACCAGACCCTCTTCCATAACCTACTACGCATAAAGTTAGCCCAGTCCACCTAGACACTAAATCTCACCCTTCAAGCCTTTAACAGCTGCCGCCATACCTCCATATAGACCTATATCTGCACCTAGAGGCGTTATAGTTATACGTGGAACCCTATTAACCGTGTATCTTCCAACCCACCTCTCTATGTATGGTAGTGTAAGGTCTGGATTGTAGAATGCTATCGATCCTCCCACCGTTATAAGCTCTGGATCGTATACGTTGATCACAGATGCGAAACCCATAGCGTTGATCCTACCAACACTCTCTACGATTTTCATGGAGAACCTATCTCCACGTCTAGCTAGATCGTATACATGCTTCGATGTAACCCTATCTAGGCATCCACCTGTTTCCTGGTAGAGTAGGCTTGAAGACCATAGATCCTTTTCGCTTTCGGCTATAAGCCTTGTATACTTAGGTATCCCTGAACCTGAACAGTAAGCTTCCCAATGCCCTCTACCGCCACATCCGCAGATAAGCCTCTCCTCGATATCGACAACTATATGGCCTACCTCATGAGCGTTTCCATCCTTACCTTTAATTAGTTTGTTATCTACTATGACCCCTCCACCGATACCTGTACTTAGAGTTATGTATACCAGGTTTGCTAGACCAACACCGATACCGAACATATGTTCTGCTAAAGCTGCTGCGCTAGCATCGTTTATCATGAATACGGGCGTATCAAACTCATCCTCTATAGGCTTCTTTAAAGGTATCCTATCGATACGGGTTTCCATAGCTAGGTTTGCTACGTTAAACAGTTCACCGGTCCTCATATCCATAGGGCCTATCGTAGCTATACCTATCGCAGCTATACCTTCAACCCTATGCTTACCTATAATAATTCTAGATAACCTGATAACCTGCATAGCTAGATCTAAGCTATCCCTAAGCCTAACGGTAGGCTCCATTATCTTATCGATCAACCTAGCTCCATCGGTTAGGGCTACCCTTATATTCGTAGCACCTATATCGACGGAAATCGTAAATCTATCGACATAAGGCATGGAACATCAACCTATACTCACGTTATACATGCTTAAAGATCTATCCCCCTCAGATCTCACGTATGCTAGGATAGATTCCAGCATATCTATGATAGCGTGTATCGAAGGTTTAGAGAAGGGTGGATGCGATTTAACGATCGATACATGCCAACGTATAGCTAGCGGAAGCTTATAGTATTCAGCCATACCTTTCATTAAAGCTTCTCTATACATAGTGAACGGCTGATACTCCGGCGGTATAGAGAAGAGTGTTATCGATAGCGATGAAGGCTTTAACCTAAGCATAGAGTTCATAATAGATTTATCTTGGTTAAGCAGATCAGCGAGCTCCGTAGATACCTGCAGGTCCGGTATATACTCTCTAAGATCATCTAACATGGGGTTCGGTTTAAACAACCGCCTACGGTTATCCCATATACACTCCATGGATTTAAGCCTCCTAAATACTGGATCATACCTTTCATCCATATCATCCTCGCTGCATACCGTATAAACCGCTAATATAGATGAGATAATGTATAACCCGGCGGCCCCTCTGCCGTAGATCATGTAGTCGTAGCGTGATCCTCTAATCTTAAGGTAGGTATACCTGCCGCTTACGGCATAGGATTCTACAAGGTCTCCGAGCATCTCTACGATTTTAGGCTTCCTTACATCCCTACTCAACTCTAGATAGCCCCCTCTAGCGTCCGAAGGACATCATAAGGATAGTTAAAGCTATCATAACAGCTATCATTATGTATACAAGCTTCCTCATACGGTCTAACTGCTTCTTCTGCTTCATATCGGTCTCAGCGCATTCACTGGAGCAGTATTCTTTATCCATAGGGATAGCTACACCGCATACGGGGCAATGCTTATGAGGTATTATCCTCGTGGATTTCTCGTTTCTCTTAGAAGACAAGCCGCATCCCACTCGCTAGATTATCTACGCTATCCTCACGTATAAAGGTGTGCCGGTATCGATTTATAACCGAAAAATAAGGGTATTAAAGTTGAGATGCTACATAGAGTTACGATTAACTCGTAAGCTTCTTAACTAGATCCGCCATCCTTTTAGCTTTCCGCCTCGTAGCTTCTATATCAGATTTCCCTCCCCTACCTTTAACCGCTACACCGTAGTGGTAATCCTCAGGATCCCCTTGAACTATCATACCGTGTATAAGCATAGATAATATTATTGATAGTATGGTTGTCTCAGCTCCGGTGGAATATCCTCCAGCAGATGTAAATGCAGCTCCAACCTTGCCATCCAGCTTACCATGTATCTTAACAGAGTCGTCTATCAGCTTCTTAACTTCCGAGGCCATAAGCCCATAGTATGTCGGAGAACCTACAGCTACACCGTCATACGCTTCTAGATCTTCAGGTTTAACTTCTGAGATAGATTTCAGATCGACTTCCAATCCTTCCTCCCTCAAAGCTTCAGCGAATACTTCGGCTAATCTCCTAGTATTACCCGTCCTAGAATAGTATACGACAAGTATTTTTGCCATATCCACCCGATAGATTCTAACCCATCCTATAGGTCATAAACCTTATCTTATATATATTCAAAATCACATATACGATGTATCTTTGGAGAGATCTGGTGTAGCAGATCTACCACTGCATGAGGGTAAGACTCCCAGATGGCTTATCGAGCGTATGAAAGCTTTAAGCTCCATAATATTGAGGATAATGTATGACGAATATGGATATAAAGGTATACTCGTAAGAATATCTGATCCCTTCTGGTTTCAAAGCCTAGCATGCGTATTAGGCTATGATTGGGATAGTAGCGGTACGACAACAGTCCTATGCGGCGTTCTTAAAAGCGTATTATCATCCCAGATCGATGTAGGGATTAGAGCTGTAGGAGGTAAAGGTTCTGAGGGGAGGAGGGCGCAGGATGAGATTCTAGAGATATGTAAGATCTATGGCTTCTCCGATGAAGAAGCCTATAAGCTTAGATATGCTAGTAGGCTTACGGCTAAAGTAGATAATGCAGCTATACAGGATGGCTACAAGGTATACCATCATACTATGTTCGTATGTAAAGATGGAGGGTGGGCTGTCGTACAGCAGGGTATGGACGAAGATTTAGGATGGGCTAGAAGGTATCACTGGATATCGGATAGAGTTAGAAGCTTCGTAGTAGAACCTCACGAAGCTATAGTTGGTGATGGTAGACATAGCTATGTATTAAACATGGTTGCATACGAATCTGAAGGTTGTAGAAGAGCCTCTGTAGATCTCGCATGCGAAAACCCATCTAGGCTTAGGAGAATTCTATCCGAGTTAAGCTTGGATAATAGGCAGAAGACTATAGAGGAGATATTAGGGTTAAACATGGTCGAAAGGAGGCCTCAGATGAGGCTTAAGCTTAACCCTGAATCCGTAAACTGGGATGCTTTGAAAGCTGCGTATAGAGTTAAGCCGTCCAGTTATGAGGAGCTATTAGCTTTAAAGGGTGTAGGACCAGCTACCGTTAGGGGTTTAGCTCTACTATCACAGATAATCTACGGTGAGCCGCCGAGCTGGAGGGATCCGGTTAAATACTGCTTTGCGTTCGGAGGGAAGGATGGCATACCATTTCCTATACTCCGTAGAGTCTACGATGAGGTTATAGCTATTCTGGATGAAGCGTACGATAAATCTAAGTTAGGCGATAGAGAGAAGCTTGAAGCGTTCAAGAGGTTATCAAGCTATATGGATAGATTAGGGTTGAGGTAGTATCGATTATTCTTCGCGTATCCTCCACCTTCTGGACGGCTTCTCAGGGTAGAGCTCGTATAGCTCCCTCCTCTTAGCTTCCAGGAGCGAGGGAATCCGGCCTATAAACTCAGCGGCTGTCATAACTTTCACGTCGATTTTGCCTGCTCTATCTAGGAGGGGCTTCATCCTATCCATCCAAGCTAGATCCCTTAGTAGATGGTGATCTAAGATGAGAGTCTTAACATGACCTCCATCCATCAACCTATATAGATTCTCTATGGATCTATCAAGGCTAGCTTTAGGGTATCTGTAGCCGAGCATATAGGTCATGGGGCCGTCTACGAAGGCCATCGTAGGCTTGGATTCTATCATGAAGTTCACCTGATCGTCTAGGGATGGACCTTCCACGTCGCTCGTATAGACCAACCTCTCCACACCGTTATCTATGAGAACCTCTAATATGTATCCGAGCCTAGGATTCGTACCGTGGAATACCGGCTTAGAGAATTTAATCCTCGTAGACCCGAATACGTATTCCCCTCCATCAGCCTCCTCCAATCTATATGGAAGGCTACCCATCCTTTCCAGGAAGTACGCTGCTCTAAGCTTCTGACTAAGGTTGATGTTAACCCTAGGATTCTTGATGAAGACTATCTTATCATCATACATATCTAACCCTTCATCCGGGTTATGATGATCGTAATGGTAATGCGTAACTATTAGTATATCCGCTTTACAACCATATTCTAGTATCTTCTCCCAATCCTCCTTCATCTTTTCTATCTCTAGACTGTGAGGGGGTAGACCATACCTTACAGGTGCGAGGGATACACTCGGATCTACTATAATCTTCACATCGCTCGTCTCTACGTAGATACACATACTTCGAGTACCCATAGAATCGAAGCTGATAGGTAAGACTCTCAAAGCTTATCCAACCTGTATCTCGAAGTAGAGCCGTTCACATTTAACGATAATACTCCCTATAAACATTTAAATCTGAGGATTCCATCGATGAACATGATAACGCCATGGTTAAAGGTAGGAACTACCGTATACCGTCGAGTTCACCTTACACTAGACGTGAGTATATAGACGGTGTACCGCAACCTAAACTGGTTAGGCTTGACATGGGGAATACTAAAGCTGGGTTTCCGTGTAGAGTGGAGCTCGTAGCTAAGGAGGGGGGGCAGATAAGAGATAGCGCCCTAGAATCTGCTAGGCTAGCTGCTAACAAGTATCTAGAGACCAGTTTAAACGTGGATAGCTATCATTTCAGGGTTAACCTATATCCGCATATAGTGTTAAGGGAGCATAAAATGCAGACAGGTGCAGGTGCAGATAGATTATCTCAAGGTATGCGCAGAGCTTTCGGTAGACCTATAGGTACCGCTGCAAGGGTCTCCCCAGGTCAGGTTATAGCTTTCGTAGAGGTTAACGAGGATGGTGTAGAGAAAGCGTGCGAAGCGCTTAAGAGGGCTGCTTACAAAATACCCATAGAGACTGCTATAATCGTTTCGAAGAAGAGTTAATACCTCGGAGAAGATCTGTGATTTTATGGGAGCTTAAGTGTTCACCGTAGATTACGAGAAGATTTCAGCTGGGATCGAAAGGTATAATCCTAGATGCGTTTTAATCCAAGCTCCAGAAGGTTTCTCTGAGTATGCTCTTAAACTCGCCGATCTAATTAGAGATAGGTTTGGATGTAGGGTCTACGTTTCGGCTGATCCATGCTTCGGAGCTTGTATGTTACCCTACGATGCAGCTAGGAAGCTGTCTGTCGACCTGATAATCCATATGGGGCATGCAGCTATACCTGGTATGGATTCGAATAGAGTTCTATACGTAGAAGTGAGATCGGATCTGGATGTGAAGCAGGCTGTATCAAAAGCTATGAGTATCTTAAAAGGCTATCGTAAGATAGGGCTCGTAACTATAGTTCAGCATATAGGTAAGCTGATGGAGGCTAAAAGAATTCTTGAAGAATATGGGAAGATAGTATATATAGGTAAGCCTAGATTCAGGGCTATCTATGAAGGTCAGATACTTGGATGCGATACATCGGCTGCGGAGGATATAGCGGACGATGTCGATGCATTCCTCTATATAGGTGGGGGTTTGTTCCACCCGCTAGGTGTAGCTTTAGCGACCGGAAAGCCTACATTCGCAGTCGACCCGTTCACACTCCAGGTAACGGATCTGAAGGATGTGAAGAGGAGGTTTCTAGCAAAGAGGTATGCATCTATAGTTAAAGCGGTGGATGCTAGGATCTTCGGTATATTACTAGGTCTTCAACCTGGTCAGATGGATTTAGATAAGGTCAGAGAAATCGAATATCTCCTGAGAGAGCATGGTAAGACCGTCTATATCCTACCGATGCATATATTCGATCCGGACATACTTTCGAGTTTCAGAAGTATAGAGGTATTCGTTAATACTGCATGCCCTAGATTAGCTTTAGAGGATAGCTTCAGGATAGATAAGCCTGTATTGAATCCTAGCGAGGTAATGGTAGCTTTAGGGGTTAGAAGGTGGGATGAACTTTTCAGAGATACCTAATTGGAAGAAGATCGAGATAGATCTATCTAGACTTGCGAGCTATCCCAAACCTAAGCCTAGCTTGGAGCAGTATCCTACACCAGTCGATCTAGCTGTAAAGGTATTGAGGGTAGCATATCTTAACGGGGATATATATGGTAGGGTCGTACTCGATCTTGGATGCGGTACGGGTATTCTATCGATAGGCGCAGCCCTCTTAGGCGCATACTATGTTATCGGGGTCGATATAGATAGATCGGCTTTAGAGACTGCTTCGATGAATGCTGAGACGCTAGATGTATCAGATACTATAGATTGGGTTCAAGCAGATGTAGCTAGCTTGAATCTAAAATGTAAGTGCGATACTGTCGTACAGAACCCTCCGTTCGGCGTCCAACGTAGAGGAGCTGATAGGATATTCCTCTTTAAAGCTTTGAAAACTGGGCGTGTAGTGTATAGTATGCATAAGAGTGGAACCGATGAATTTATAAAGAGCTATGTAGAAAAATGTGGTGGAAGGATAGAGGCTATATATGTAGCCGAGATAGAGATACCGTATCTATTCAGCTTCCATAGGAAACCTAGACATAGCGTTAAGATAAACGTGTATAAGGTGGTAGCTCGACATGGTTAGCGGTGTAGTGAGACGTGAAGAGATAGTTGTACCTGGGGATAGAGTAGCTGTGGTAGAGGAGTTTGAACCTAAATACGGGTTCTATGAGGATCTAGGTATCGTAAGATCATCGATGGTGGGTTACCCCGTATTCGATATGGATAAACGTATCGTCTACATAGAGAAGACGCTATGTAGATATCCGCTACCTAAACCCGGCGATAACGTATACTGTTTAGTATACGAAGTAAGCGATAGAATAGCTTTCGCTCATATACTTAAAGTCGTAGGTAGATCTAAAGTTTTTCAACCCCCATTCACAGGTATCCTGCATATATCTAGGTTGAAGAAAATTAAAGCCGATAATATGAGGGACATAGTTAAGCCTGGTGATAATATATATGCATCGATCGTATCCTACTGCAATAACGTATACCATCTCACCATATCTGGACCGGGTTTCGGGGTTATACTAGCTAGATGCCCCTATTGCGGTTCGATACTAGAGAGGAAGGAGCAGAGCCTTGTATGCGTTAGATGCAATGTAACAGAGCAGAGGAGGATAAGTAAATATTACGGTAATTTTAAGGTAGTATAGGGGGGATATAGGTATGGAAATCCGAGTATTAGAGTCCGGGGAGAGATATGTCAAGATAGAGGTT
>JANXEK010000011.1 GCA_025058595.1 Candidatus Bathyarchaeota archaeon | reverse complement strand
TTCTACGATGTCTATACGGAGGTTAGGTGGAGGGAGGATCTTAGATCTAGGGAGAGGATAGTATTCCCAGGATTGGATGAAGCTGATTCTCAGCATAGGATAGTTTACATGGTCGATAGGACTATCGAAGCTGTGATCTCCGAGGAGACCGGATTGTATGAAGCTAACCTATCCGTTAGGATCGAGCTGGATTGGTATACCGCTAGGTATCTAGCCCTATACTATAGGGGATACGTCTATCTAGGCGGAACGGTTGAGCATACGATCTACCTGCTAAGATCTGATGGGGGTAGCAGTATCCTAGCATGTATAAACGTATCTGGTTCAGATAGGGTTTACGGACCCTATACCGTAGCAAACCCTGCCGCATACATATATCCGGATGGATCTATACGTGTAGGACTACACGCTAGGAGTAATCAGTCCTTCGTTATACGTATCTTAAGCTTCGAAGCTAGGTTTACAGGACGTATATACGGTTTAGGCTTTATCCAGGTGCAGAATACGGGTGATGTAACCGTGGATATAGTAGGTTTATGGGAGGTGTACAGATCCGGATTCAGGGTTAGAAGGGATGTATGCATAGCTCTACGCCCTGGTGAAAGCTATGTGATCATCGATAAGGTGCCAGACGATCTGGTCGAGGTTAAAGTTATAACCCGTAGAGGGAATATATTCATCGGTAGAGTGAAGGGTTAGCGATGTTTAAGGGTATAGCCGGTGTCTTAGCCAGGTTTTTGAGGTATAGAAGGAAGGTTAATATTCCATCCGAGACTTCTAGCTTCAGCTTGATCGAGGAGTATAAGGGTAGGGATGTATTGGATGTATACGAGCTTGAACATGGTCATGCATACGGCATGATAGTTAGGAATCCTATAACCGGCGAGATACGCTACGAGGTTATCGAGCCGACTTTAACCGATAGGGAGAAGGTTATTATGGATCTAGTTAGATCGGAGCTTCTACAAGTTATCGATAGGACTATCGATGAGATAGGAGGGTACGAGAAGACTATAGAATATTTGAGGGGTAGGGTTAGAGGTATACTTGCTAGAAGAGGCGTAGATCCAGGTTTAGGTTTATGGAAGATAGAGTACTATCTGATCAGGGATCTATTAGGTTACGGTAGGATAGATGCTTTGATGAAAGATCCAGGTATAGAGGATATATCTTGTAGCGGGCCTGGGAGGCCTGTGTATGTATGGCATAGAAGCTATGAATCCATACCTACGAATATAATCTACGATACAGGTGAACTAGATTCGTTCGTAATCAGGCTTGCCTATAGGAGTGGTAGAATGGTAACCTACGCAGATCCTATACTAGAGGCTACCCTACCAGATGGATCACGTATACATCTAACTCTGGGTAGCGAGGTTACTAGGCATGGTAGCAGCTTCAGTATAAGGAAGTTTAGGAAGGACCTATTAACTATAGTCGATCTAGTGAATCTAGGAACCCTTACATCCGATATGGCTGCTCTACTATGGTTCCTTGTAGAGAATAGGGTATCAGTACTCGTATGCGGTGGTATAGCTTCAGGTAAAACCACTATGCTAAACTGCCTCTCAAACTTCATACACCCCGACGCTAAGATTGTTACCATAGAGGATACACCTGAGCTTCAACTCTACCATATAAACTGGGTTAGATCTGTGACGAGACCTAGAACCATGTATGGAGGAGAGATAACAGTCTACGATCTACTTAGAACGGCTATGAGGCAGAGGCCAGATTATATAATTATAGGTGAGGTTAGAGGAGAGGAGGCCTACACGTTATTCCAAGCTATAGCTACAGGTCATCTAGGTATGTGTACGCTACACGCTGAATCTATAGAATCAGCTTTGATGAGGCTTGAATCCCCACCTATGAATATACCTAGGAGTATGATATCTATGCTAGATGTCATACTGGTGCAGCGTAGAGCCGAGAGGGATGGAACACCTATAAGGAGAACCGAGGTTCTAGCAGAGGTTTCAGACTACGATAGAGGTAGGGATCAGGTTGAGCTGAATGTAATCTATCGGTGGAAGCCTGAGAGCGATACGTTCGCTTACACTGGTAGATGCTTATCGCTTGAAGGTATAGCGGCACGTATAGGGTATACTATGGATAGAATCGAGGAGGAGCTTAGGAGGAGGAGGATGGTTATCGAATGGATGTGTAAGACCGGGAAGAGGGGGTTCGGCGATGTAGCCGAGATTATAAGGAGGTATGTATACGATCCTGAATCTATACTAAGGTATGCTAGGATAGGTGCGTAAGATGAAGTCTAGCTACCTTATACTTAAACCGGTGGTAGATAGGCTCGGTAGGTTCAATAGGATCGTGCAGAGGAACCTCGATAGAGCATATATGAATATGAGTTCTAGGGATTATACGGCCTCCATGATACTATACTCTTCGATAGCATCTACGATCATAGCTATAACGCTCGCTACAGGGTTGACGCTAGGTGTAGAGCCTATAGCTTCCATATCCTCCATCCTTATAGGCTCTATAGCGAAGCCTCTCTCCCATATAGGGTTCGATCGTACAGTAGCTTCGATTATAGCTTTAATCGTATGGATGCTAGTAGCATCTACGATAACCTTCTCTACGATCTACCTATACCCTGTATACTTGTCGAGCGAGCTTTCTAGAAGGCTTGAATCCGACCTCATATATACGCTCGGATATATGTCGATACTCTACACGGCGGGTATACCTGTAGAGAGGATATTCGCATCGCTAGCTATAATCGGCGATGTATACAACGTAAGGTTCAGCGCCCTTAATATAGTTAGAAGCGTAGAGTTTCTAGGTCTGAATATACTCGACGCCCTAGATGGAGAGGCTGATAGGACTAGATCTAAGATGTATCAAACATTCCTTAGAGGTATGAGTACCGTTGTCAAGAGCGGCGGCGATATGAAAAGCTATATGCTCGGATTCTCTGAGAAGGTATTTTCCAAGTATAGGAATTCTATCGAGGATCTAACCGAAACGCTAGATTTCCTCTCAGAATTCTACCTAACCCTGTTCATCGTTATGCCTATAGTAATAGTCGTCGTAGCCATACTGATAGGTTTAGCCGGAGGGTATATAGGACCTCTAACACCTAGACAGCTCGTAGATATAACGGTCTACGTGGTGGTACCATTCGCATCGCTAGTGTTCATTATACTGGTAGATATGGTGGTATCGAGATGGAGGCTTTAAGGAAGCCTGGGAGAACGTATGTATGGGTGAAGGTTAAGCCTATCGTACATATAACGTCGATATCCGTAGCGGCGATCTCCGCTATAACGTTGTATCTTGCTCTAGGTTTAACCTACGAATTCAGGTTGAATGTAGCTTTAGCTTTAGCGGTATCGCTCATACCTATAGCAGTCCTCCAGACTGTAGATTCCAGATTATGTACGGAGATCGATGAGAATCTAGAGAAATTCCTTATCGATCTAGCCGACGCTCAGCTATCAGGTATATCTATGATTAGAGCTTTAGAAGAGGCTGCCGGTAGGAGCTATGGAGCTTTAACGGGTGATATAAGGTATATGGTTGCCAGGATTCAATGGGGGTTTACGGTGGAAGATTCTCTACAGATCTTCAAAGCTAGAGCTATAACACCTCTATCTAGAAAGATCGCTGCTCTGGTAGCCGAAGCCGTAAGGTACGGTGGAGATCTTAGAACTGTATTCACAGGTACTGCCGAATTCGTTAGGAGGATAAACGATCTTAGGAGGGAGAGGTGGAGGAGGCTTAGACCTTACGTAATCGTATTCTATATATCGATAATCCTACTCCTAGCAATAACGGCTATACTCTTCAAAGGATTCATAGAGGTTATAGCCGTAGGGGGGACGACCCTACAGATACTCCCAGCTGTAGATAAGCTATGGCTCAAGACGGCTATGCTCGATCTAGCTATCATAGAATCTATATTCGGAGGATTATCTATAGGTAAGGTATCTGAGGGGGCCGTTAAAGCTGGGGTTAAACATACGATAGCATTGATGGCGGCGGTCTATGTTACATTCAGATACCTACTGTAGATAGATTCTTTCACCCTCTGAGAGCTTCGACAATCTTCCTAACCTTAGCTTCAGCATCCCTAGAGTCTTCAGCTTCCACGACGGAGAGATCGTAGAATTTCATAAGGTTTCTAGCTCCATCAGATATATACGCTGCCGTAACGTAGACTACGTCCATACCTACATCTACGGATCTCGTATACCATTCTATAACTTTAGCTTCCGTTATAGGCTTTAAAGTATTCTCTATCAGGAATGCGATGGCTCTACCGGGATCCCTTCTAACTATAAAATCGAATGGATGCACCACGCCGGATTTACCCTTTACAGCTATATTCTCTTCCACTCTGAAGCCGCTATCCTCCAGGATGGATTTTATACGTGAAGGAAATATAAGCTTCCTAAGCGTAGCTGAAACCTCATCGCTAACATAGTATTCTACGATAAACTCCATAGAACTATCTTTCACGGTGAAAAATTCCTTACAAATCCTACAGAACAAGTTATGCCCAGGTTCCGGAAAGCGTGAGCCGCATGATGAGCATACAAACCATACGCCTACTATCCTTACATCCTCGGAGACGGTTTTACCACATCTAGGGCATACAGCTAAACCTTTCTCCTCGAAGGAGGGTTTAAACCCTATATAGCCGCATGGGATATGCTCCATCAATAGATCCTTCCTGATAGCTACAGAACCGCATCTAGGACATCTATATACTACAGCTATATTCGTCGAATGGCATGTAGGGCATATAACCGATAGGAATAAAATCTTCTCGGATAGTATCTTTAGGGATGCTAGATCGGATAGTATACGTGCAGATTCGCTTGGTAGTATCTCTGCTTCAGATTCTATCTGAGGATAGTGGTATCCATGCTCTAGGTCGTAGTGTATCGATAGAGGTTTACCTTCAGCTATATAGTATAGAACCTTCTCTAAAGTTTTATCTTTAACGAGCTTAGCTAGTACATCTTCATCAATAGATACCAACGCTGAACACCCTACATCCTATAGAAGGCTTAAGATCGATCTGTAGATATATGTGCTAATTTGTTTTTAAAATTTAGCGTAGATAGTATCCCGTATAGATTCGAGGCTACTTTCTACGAATCTCAACAGATACTCTAGATTGTACCCCTTGCTAGCGGATACCACTACCGATGGATACCTCCTACTATAATCCGCTATCGACGATAGCCTCTTAGATAGGGTTACCGGGTCTACTAGATCTACCTTATTCAGGACGAGGATTATCCTGGATTCATCTACCCCGAGAGTATCCTCTAATATACTGCTTACAGTCTCCACCTTGAATCTCAATACATCTTCTCTTTCAGATATATCTGCTACGAGTAGGGTTAGATCTGATTGAACTATATCGTTGAGCGTCAACTTGAAGCTTTCTATCATCATAGGATCTAGATCGTATACGAACCCTATGGTATCTACTAGGAAGAAGCGTCTGGCTATACCTTGAGCTAGATAGTATTTGCTCGAGAGCGTCGTGAAGGGTAGAGGGCTTACAGGCTTTCTAAGACCTGTTAACGCGTTAAACAGTGTGGTTTTACCTGCATTATAGTATCCGGTTATGCATACTAGCGGTAGACCTAAGCTACGTCTCTTCTCGAGCTGCATCTTCTGCATCTCCAGATACTTATCCATCTTCTCTTTAAGCTTGGATAACCTACGCTTCAAACTCCCTATCTGATTTCTGTATATATATTCTCCACGGCTTCTAAGGTTTGGATGCTCCCTCCCGATCCTATACTTCTCGGCTAAGATTATCCTATCGTATGTGAAACTCTTCGACAGTCTAGCTACCTCTATCTGAAGCTTCGATACCTCGTCTGAAGCCATGGAGCTGAATATCTCTAGCGTAAGCTCATACCTATCTATAACCCTACGACCTAGGAATCTCTCCAGGTTAAACTTCTGCTTACCCGTCAAGGTATTGTAGAATATGACGGTATCAACACCCGTAGACGATACTATAGATTTAAGCTCTACGACTTTACCCCATCCGAAAACGTAGTCTACAGCTGGTTTAACCCTAACCTGGATCAGCTCTCCGACTACACTATAGTTTAGGGCTTCAGCTAATCTTCTAAGCTCCTCTAGCTTAAACCTGTATAGTTCGTGATCGTGAGGGTTCGTTTTAACCATGCAGAGGACTGCTTTCTTCGACAATACTCTAAGCGATATATCTTGAAACCCTGAGCTATACTTAACCGTTACGGGTTTAATTCTTAAATACGACGCGTATAGATACTCTCCTGATCGAGGAGACGTTACGGAGCGTATAGGGGAGGATTAGCGTAGGTATGGAGTATAAGCATATGGTTGGAGGTTTATCGCTTAAACGTTACGATCCTAAAGCTTTCGAAGAGGATATTCTTAGGTGGTGGTTTGAAGGGGGGGTCTACGAGAGGGTTAGATCTAGGAGCGGTGTTAAGGGTAGATTTTATTTTCTAGATGGGCCTCCATACGTAACTGCTTCGATACATGTAGGGACTGCATGGAATAAGATAATGAAAGATGTGGTTTTAAGGTATAGGAGGATGCGTGGATACGAGGTTAGGGATCAGCCTGGGTTCGATATGCACGGACTACCTATAGAGGTTATGGTTGAGAGGCTTCTAGGCTTGAAGAGTAAGAAGGATATAGAGGTTATCGGCGTAGATAGATTCGTAGATGAGTGTAGAAGGTATGCGTTAGAACATATGAAGCTACTTACAGAGCAGTTTAAGAATCTGGGAGTCTGGATGGAGTGGAATAATCCCTACATGACTATATCCGACGATTTCATAGAAGCTGTATGGTGGCTCATAAAGAGGGCCGACGAAAAGAGGCTACTCGAAGAGGGGTTGCGTGTAACCCATTGGTGTCCTAGATGCGAGACGGCTCTAGCAGCCGGGTATGAGGTATCGCAGGAGTATAGAGAGGTCGAGGATCCGTCGATCTATGTTAAACTACCCATCGAGGGGAGGAGCGGGGAATACATACTAATATGGACGACTACTCCTTGGACCCTACCTGCTAACGTAGCGGTTATGGTTCACCCGGATGAAAACTATGTTAGGGTTAAGGTTAACGAGGAAGTCTATATACTAGCTGAAGCGAGGTGTAAACCTGTACTCGGGGAGGAGCTTAAACTCGAATACGAGGTTTTAGATGTTTTCCCAGGATCTAAGCTTGAAGGATTAAGGTATAAACCTCCGCTACTTGAGGAGGTGGGTATACAGAGAAGTATGAAGGATGCGCATATAGTCATCCTGAGTAGGGAGTATGTATCTATGGATGAAGGGACTGGATGTGTACATACGGCTCCAGGTCATGGCGAGGAGGATTTCGAGATAGGTCTCAGGTACCGTCTACCTGTTTTATGCCCTGTAGATTCTAGGGGTGTATTCGACGATACCGCTGGCAGGTATGCAGACTTGACCGTATGGGATGCTAACCAGGTTATAGTGGATGATCTTAGACGTAAAGGTCTTCTACTACACGCATCGACGGTTAGGCATAGATACCCCCACTGCTGGCGTTGTAGGAGTAAGCTTATACTTAGAGCCACTAGGCAGTGGGTTCTCAAGATTACGGCGGTTAAAGATAGACTCCTAGAAGAGAATAAGGGGATCATATGGGTTCCAAGCTGGGCTGGTGAGAGTAGGTTTAAAAGCTGGCTTGAAGGTGTTAGAGACTGGGTTATATCTAGGCAGAGGTATTGGGGTATACCTCTGCCTATATGGGTTTGCGGTAGATGCGGTCGTAGGGTTATCATCGGATCTAAGGATGAGCTTAGATCTAAAGCCTTGAACCCTGAAGATATCACAGATCTGCATAGACCGTGGATAGATCGTGTAGAGGTTAGATGCGATTCATGCGGGGGTGTTATGCATAGGGTTGAGGATGTAGCTGACGTATGGATGGATTCAGGTGTAGCTTCGTGGGCCTGTCTAGGCTACCCTAGACTTGGCGATGAATTCGAGCGATGGTGGCCTGCGGATTTTATACTCGAAGGGCACGATCAGACTAGGGGATGGTTCTATAGTCAGCTTGCATCATCGATCGTAGCCTTCGATTCCACACCTTACAGAGCTGTTTTGATGCATGGGTTCACCCTGGATGAAACCGGCAGGGAGATGCATAAATCCTGGGGGAACTTCGTAGCTCCTGAGGAGGTTATAGAGAGGTATGGAAGGGATACGCTTAGATTCTACGAGCTTCAATTTACCCCGTGGGAGGATCTAAGATTCTCGTGGAGAGGCGTGGAGGAAGCCTATAGGACGCTTAACCTCATATGGAATCTATACTTATTCGCTTCGCTTTACATGAATCTAGATAGATTCCAGCCGTATCGATATAGGCTTGAAGATTTGAGGGAGGAGCTTAGACCTGAGGATAGATGGATACTCTCTAAGACTCAGAAGATAGTTGTGAAGGCAACCGAAGCTCTAGAATCCTACCTACTACATGAAGCTCTGAGAGCTGTTAGAGAGCTTCTAGTCGAGGATGTAAGTAGATGGTATGCTAAGCTTATAAGGAGGAGAGTCTGGGTGGAGGAGGAGTCTATAGAGAAGGTTACAGCTTACGCGACGTTATATAGAGTTTTAGATACATGTCTCAGGATACTAGCCGTATATACACCGTTCCTAGCTGAGAAGATATACCAGGATATGTTCAGGTATGCTGAGCCTGGTAGACCTGAGAGTATACATATGGAGAGTTGGCCTGAAGCTGATAGCAGCTGGATCGACGATGATCTGGAGAATCGTATGGAGGTATGTAGATCGATTATGGAGGAGGGGTTAAGTTTAAGGAATAGAGTAGGTATTAAGCTTAGACAGCCTCTAGCATCATGCCTGATCTATACGGAGGATCCTGAAATCGTTAAAGCCGTGGAGGTGTTTAGGGATGTATTAGCTTCAGGACTTAACGTTAAGGATGTTAAGGTTATAGGTTTAGATGAGCTTTACGCGATAGCTAAGCTTAGGGTTAGGGGGGTGCCTAAGATGCTTGGACCTAGGTTTAGGGAGCGAGCGAGGGATGTGATGGAGGCTTTAGAGATGATGGATGGGGTTGATGCTCGACGTATGCTTGAATCGACAGGGGTTATCAAGCTATACATAGAAGATAGCGAAGTCGAAGTAAAAACTGGGGAAGTTGAATTCTACGAGGAGATCTCTGAGGGTTGGGTTGTAGGTGATTTTAAGGGTGGCAGAATACTTCTAAGTAGAATCGTCGATAAGAAGCTTGCAGCTGAGGGGCTTGCTAGAGATCTTATCAGGAGAATACAGTATATGCGTAAAGAGATGGATCTACCTGTCGAAGACTATATAGAAGTTAGAGTATCCGTACCCAATACGGAAAGTTTAGAGATGATCGAAGAATATAAGGGGTTTATAGCTAGCGAGACTAGAGCTAAGCTACTCGACGTTACGGTTGCTGGTAGGATAGATTACGGGTATGTAAGGGAGTGGGATATAGATGGTGAGAGCTATACTATAGCCGTTAAGCATATAGGTAAAGGCTGATTTTAGGCTATGTATAAGGGTAGGAAGATACTCGTAGATATACTTACACCTAAACAAGTATTATTCTTCGAGCCTGTGATCGATAAGCTTAGATCTATAGGTTTCAAGGTTTACGTATCTACTAGGAGCTTCAGGGAGACCTTATGGCTTATAGAGCGTAGGGGTATAGATGCGAGGGTTATAGGTGTCTACGGAGGTAGAGAGCTTAAGGGTAAGCTTAAAGCTAGCTTGGATAGATGCTTGGATATGCTTAGGTTATTCGAAGAGGTGGATCCAGATGCAGTCCTATGCTTCTCATCACCAGAAGCTTCTAGGGTAGCTTTCGGTTTATCTATACCGCTATATATAGCTAACGATTCCCCCCATGCTGAAGCTGTAGCGAAGCTTACGCTACCATTAGCTAGGAAGCTATATACGCCTAAGATTATACCTATAAGGATGTGGATTCGATATGGTTTGAGATCTTCGCAGATAGTTAGGTATAACGCCCTGGATCCTGCGGCATGGCTTAAACGGTTTAAGCCGTCTACCGAGACTATCGATAAGCTTGGTTTAAACCTTGATGAACCTATATTGGTAGCTAGGTTCGAGGAGTCTAAATCTGCTTATATTCTTAGAGACTCTAAATCATCCCCCTTACCGGCTTTGATCGAACGTATACTAAGAGAGGATAGTAAGTTGAAGATCGTGGTTATACCTAGATACGAAGATCAGATGGATGCTTTAGAAGATCTAAACCGTAGGGTTATCGTATGTAGGGAACCCGTAGAAGCCGCTAACCTACTATACTATGCATCGATCTTCGTAGGATTCGGTGGGACGATGACATGCGAGGCAAGCCTTCTAGGAGTGCCAACCCTAAGCCTGAGATTCTACGGGTCATACTATACGGAGAGGTACCTGGAACGTAGAGGGCTGTTGGAGGCTGCATATACGTTCGAGGAGGCAGTCGATAAGCTTAGATACCTAGCTGGAAATTGGAGAATTCTTAAACCTAGGCTTAAGAGAAAGGCTGCTAGGATATTGGAAGCTATGGATGATCCTAGCGAAATCATATCTAGAAGTATAGCATCAGATCTAGGAGCTAGCTAGGCTTCCGATATGTTTAGCCTACCATCCAGCATTAGTATGGGTAGAGCTGAATCTATGAAATCTCTGAGAGCAGATATATACACTACGGGGAACCCGTCTATGATCGTATATCCACTCCTCCTCAAGGTAACTATGATAGGTACTATCCTGATAGTCTTCCATCTCTTAACGATCATATGGAAGCTACGTCTAACCGTAGGAGCGAAGGCTTCGACCCTAGCTTTATGTCTATCCACAACCTCACCTAGTACGCTACGGTAGCATCTCTTCATATGCTTACAATCTACGGCTAGGATTATAGGTTCTCGGAAACCTAGAACATCTATCTCCCACCTTCTACCGGAGGATCTAAACCTATAGCTCGAGATCGTATCGAAACCTAGGCTAGATAGGATCATGGATGTGAAGTATTCGAATTCTCTCCACCTTAATAGAGAAGCGGTATCCTCTAGATTTTGGGAATGCTTCGCAAGGAATATGAATATCTTAAACCTCGAAGATTTTAGATCGCTTGAATTCTCTAGTTCGACAACTTCATACAAGGATTCGAGGAGGAGGGGTACATCATCTAGAGGTATACGTGTAGATTCTGATAACTCTTCTAAAGTGAACTCATCTTTATCCCTAGTAGCTTTCAAGAAGCCTCTAGCTATCAATGGTAGACGAGGGTCGGCTATAACCATCTTCGAGCCACCGAGATACTATTATATGACGACAGTATTAGGGTACCGGAAAGCTGTATAAAACTTCTAAGGTAGACCCCTCTGATGGATGATAGGGGGATCGAACAAATACAAACGTATGGATGGCGAGTCGATCTTAAGATCGAGAGCCTCGTTCAAAGCTTTATATCTAAGAATCTTAGAGCGTTCCTACTCATTATCTTCTCTATGGTTTCCTCGGATGCACCTATAAGCTGTCTTAGGATCGCTGTATCCCTTTCGATATGCTGCTTCGCATATTCAAGCCTGCTAGCTCTACAATCTGTACCGAAGAGCATATAGTCTTCGACGCCGTATACTATAAGCTTCTGGAGGGCGTTTCTACGGTAGATTAGAGGTGTACCAGGAGTTATATCTATGAACATACGTATATCCTCTCTACCCCTTCCAAGCTCTCTAAGGGTATACGATCTGAATCTACCCCATAGAGCTATACACTCATCAACCCAAGGCCAGCCTATATGAGCTAGAGCGAACTTAAGATCTGGGAAGCTTAAGAGCACCTCATAGTTTACGGGTCTACAGAATCTGGACGAGTCTTTGAAACCGAATAGGATACCTGAATGGAATAGTATAGGTACGCCGAGCTTCTCAGCTTTCTCGTAAACCGGATACATGAATTCATCGTATGGATACCAATGGTCAGGTATCATCTTAACACCTTTAACCTCCTTAGAGGTTACAGCCCATTCTAAGATCTCGACAGCATCCTTAAGCCTAGGTTCAAGCCATACGAAACCTATTACCCTATCGGGAGCCTCCCTCTGGAGATTCGCTATAAACTCTACGACCTCCTTCTGCTTCTCAACGGTTACATCAGGATATGTAAACTCCATATACCTGGTTACGCCAATCCTAGGTTTAGGGAGGGGGAATGTATCTGTTCCGCGAGATTCCGATGGATAAGGGGAAATTATTACGGCCTTATCAACACCAGCCGAATCCATACCTTTGAGGATGGTATCGATAGATTCCGATCCTATACTATGAACATGGCAATCCAACCACCATCATAGAGATCTACCTGAAAAACGTTTATCACTACAACCATATAACACTTAATTAGTAGAGGGGGATCTTATTCGATGAGGTGGAGGATTTGAAGGTGACAGGGCGAGGTAGACTGATATCATGTCCTAAATGCGGCTATAGCTTCGATCTAACATATGCTAGAGCGTATAGCTGTCGATCATGCCCTGTACTCATAGAAGATCTACATTGTAGTTATGTTAAATGTCCCAGGTGTAGCTATGAGTTCCTACTTAGATAGAATCTTCTAAGCTAGTAAACAAAATATTAAAATACTCGATCATAACATCTCTTAAATTAAGAGTTATGGTATACAGTAAAGGAGCGTTACTAAGAGATCCGCTATCGAGAGAAAAAGTAGTAGAGGCTGTAGAGGGGGAGAAGGATAGTCTTTCGAAGATAATCAAAGCGATACATATATTCGGTCCTAGAAACTATACAGCTATAGCTGGGATAACAGGTATACCTGTAGAAACCGTAAGATACAAGATAAATACGCAATTAAGAAATAAGGGTGTAAAGGTATACGCTCACATAGACTACGGTAAACTTGGATTAGCCAGATACATACTAAGATTAAGATTCAACCCAGAGATAGAATTGTATGCATCTAAAATACTGGATAAACTGGCCGAGGTAGGATACCTATACTATTATGGGAGAACGATACCTAAATGGGAGTATATATGCGAAGTAGCGTTACCACCAGGTTTGGAGTTGAAGTACAGGATATTCTTAGATAAGATTATGGAAGATGGAATTATAGAACGGTACTCTATGGAGAGGATAACCTCCATAAGGTACTTGTCTATGGACGTTAATTTTTACGATTTTGAGAGGAGGGTATGGAATATACCGTTAGATAACGGTTATGATATCGATAGAGATGGGTTTGAGATATCTATAGAGGAGGATGTATGTACCGATCCATGGATAGATCTAATAGATCTAAAGATAATAGCGTGGAATCAAGTGGATGCCTATCTTACACCGACAGATATAGCTAAGCGGATTATGTGTGAGCCGAAGAAGGTACTGTATCATTATAAAGAGCATGTAATTAAGCAGGGGATAATAAAGAGGTATATAGTGCTAGTTGGGTGGAATTACCAAGATATGAGAACGATCATAGTCGAGTTTAAAGATGTTAACAGGGATATGGTAGATAGAGTTAGAAGTGTTATGGAGAAGATACCGTTCGTCATAAGAGATACGATCTCCGAGTATCCGATAACCTATACATCATACATGCTCATACCTACACAGTACATCGTACCTATACTCGAATATATAGCTGGAAGGATAGCATCGCTGAGGAGAAACCTTGAATATGAAATAATAGATGCAAAGAAATCTCAATCCTACACTATACCATATGAAATGTATGATGATGGATGGATGTTCGATTTGAATAAAACGTTACAGATTATTAAGGAAGAATACTCTAAACTAACAGAATTAGCGGGTACATCTGGAATCTCTTCCCTGATCGGGTAAATCGTTAATCTTAAGCTATCGGTATAGGTGCGCCGATAGGTATTCCGAGCATACGATACACCTCCCCCTAGGTTAGGGGTGTTTATTTCTGAATGGATACTATGTTGTGGTTAGGTTATTAAATTTTTCTCTTTTCACAAGACCTTCTTGGTTTAGGTTTACGTTTTTTCCGATTTAGACTAATATAGGTATCTATGAGCTATCAACTTTCTAGTATTGGCTAGCGGTAGACCACTCCTAGATATAATCTCGACTATACTTTCGAAATCTATAGATGGTTTAGATGAGGTTCTAGTTTCTCTAGATGTTGATGCCAGTAAGCTTGTACCTATGCTTTTAGAGCTTGGCTTGTTAGAAGTTCGCGATGTTGAGGGTAGAAGTGTGTATGTGACCAGTGCTAAGGGTAAGATTTTACTAGAAGAGTATGAATTGTTTAGGAAGAATTCTTCTGATACTAACTGTTAGCTCTTATCTCTGAGTAGTTTAGAAGGAAAGTTTTATATAAAATTCTAGTTAACAATAGCGTAGGAGAAGTTGAGTAGAAGATTTGAGGATGTATTCGAAGAGGCTATGGATAGAGGACTATCTATTTTAGGGAATGTTACTAGAGAGGTTATACTCTATTTTATGAATAGGAACTATGGTATCGGAAAGGGTTCTATGGGGTCTAATATACTGAAAGTTCATGAAGCTCTTGTAGATATACTTGGTGATGGGGCTAGGTTTGTTGAAAGGAGTATAGTATCAGCTTTATGTGAACTTGTAGGTTTGCCATCTATAACTGTTAGGGGTAAGGATTTCCTTACAGCTATCGAGTATATTAGGAGGATCTATGAGGATAAGTTTCCCTGTTCATCGATATAGGTATAATCTTATATAACGTTTATCCCGACCTATTCTCGTATAGTAAGCTTCATAGAAGGGATGAGGAGAATTTGAAGCTGCTACTGTTGCATGTAGATAGGTTTGAATATAGGGTGTTAACGCCGGCTTCGACTGTGAGGGATGATGTAGCCGAGGATTCTAGGGTATTCTCTACTGGTGAGGCTTTAGTAGTGTTCGCTACGGTTGAATCTAGGGATGAATCTAATATCGATAGCGTAGTCGATGAGGCTGTCGAAGCTGTATGCGATGTGGCTAGTAGGCTATCCGTGGATAGCATCGTATTGTATCCTTACGCTCATCTATCGTCTGATCTATCTTCTCCGACTAAGGCTATCGAGATACTGGATAAGTTTAGGAGTAGGCTATCTAGTGTCGGGTTTAAGGTTCATAGAGCCCCTTTCGGATGGTATAAAAGCTTCTCTCTAACAGTTAAAGGTCATCCGCTTTCAGAGCTTTCTAGGGAGGTTACCGGTAAAGGTTATGCCAGGGTTGAAGCTGAGAGGAGGGGGAGGTTTCACAGATTCCTTGTAGTCGATATCGATGGGGTGGTGTATGAGCTGGATCCATCGGATTGGAGAAGCTGCCCTATATTCGGTAAACCTGATCGTAGATATAAGCTTCTGGAGATATTCGTTAGGAATGAGATAGAAGGTAGTCCTGGTAGGGGTAAGCCTAGGCATATAGAGTATATGCGTAGATTAGAGCTTGTAGACTACTGTCCTGAAAGTGATGCCGGGCATTTCAAGCTATACCCGAACGGCGTACTGATATTCGATCTACTGAAGGATTATGCTTTCTTCAACGTAGCTCTCCCATGGGGTGCTGTGAAGATACAGAACCCCCTACTGTATAGGGAGAGCGTGAAGGCTATAAGGGACCTTATGGGTGAATTCCATGAGAGGGATTATAGGATACCCATCGAGAATGATGTTTTCCTTTTAAGATTCGCTTCAGATCCAGGAGCCTTCCCATATGTTCAGAAGCTTCAATTGACGTATAGGCATATGCCTTTCAAAATTTACGAGGAGGTTCCATGCTTTAGGAGGGAGCAGAGAGGTGAGCTAGTAGGTCTTAGGAGACTTAGATACTTCACTATGACTGATCAACACTGCTTCTGTAGGGATGAAGGGGAGGCTTTGAGGGAGTTCGAGAATCTGACGCTTATGTTTAGGGATCTACTCGATCGTATAATAGCTGGTGGGAGCTGGATTCTTGGATGGGAGTGCGTCGAAGAATTCTTCGAAAAGTATAGAGACTGGTTTATCTCTCTATGCGTTAAGGTTGGAGTTCCATCGTTCTTCAAGCTTATGCCTCGTATGACGCACTATTATGCTTTCAAAAATGAATTTCAGGTTATAGGATCTGATGAAGCTAACGTTCAGCTATCGACCGTACAATTCGATGTGAAGAATGGCGAGAGATTCGGTATAGTCTATAGGGATTCTGATGGATCCGTTAAACCTTGTATAATACTTCACGCATCATCGCTTGGAAGCTTAGAGCGTACGCTCTACGCGCTTATAGAATCTGCTCTATCTAGGATGGATGAGGGTAGGCTTCCGATGCTCCCTGTATGGCTTTCGCCAGAGCAGATTAGGCTTATACCGGTCTCTCAGAAGCATGTAGAGTTCTGTCTAGAGATAGCTTCTAAGCTTGAATCATCCTCGATAAGGGTCGGGGTTGATGATAGAGATCTCACCGTTTCTAGGAGGGTTATGGAGGCTAAAGCTTCATGGATACCATACATAATCGTGGTTGGAGATAGGGAGATGGAGACAGGTATGCTTCCGGTTATCGTTAGGGAGGAGTCTACGATCGATAGGGATGTTATAGTCGAGATTAAGATTGAGGATCTCATGGGTAGGGTTAGATCTGAATTTAGAGGTATGCCTTATAGACCTCTATACGTTCCTAAGGAGCTTAGCAAGAGAGTTCGATTCGTAGCTTGGGCTCCTAAACCTCTGAAGCGTAGCGGTGGAAGCTAGCTTTCCTCTAGATACGTCGTATACTTCATGTAATCCTCGTATCCTACCTCTGATATCTCGCTCTGTATTATCAGGTATGCAGCTTGAGGCGGTATTACGCCCTTCTCCGTTATTATCAGATCGATATAATCTGGAGGCGTCACATCGAAGCTTGGATTCCTAACAGATATCGACGGATACCTCTCCAGGAAATCTCTGGGGGCAACCTCCTCCGGGCTTCTCTCCTCTATCTTTATAAGCTCGCCTATTATAGTCTCAGGACTAAATTTATAGGTTTCAGCTGCTACGAATACTCTAACCCTAGCCTCCTTAGCAGCTAGGGCTATCATCGATGTACCAACTTTATTGACGACAGCCCCGTTGGAAGCCACGGCATCAGCTCCTACGAATACTTTATCGATCTTCTTCATGAAGAATCTAGCAGCTGAATCCACTATCAAAGTTACAGGTATACCCGCTTCTGCTAGCTGCATAGCGGTGAGCCTACCTTGGAATTTAGGTCTAGTCTCAGTCGCTATAACCTTTATATCCTTACCCTGCCGTTTAGCTTCCGTAAGTATAGCTATAACCGCTGAGCTGTTACAATGCGTAAGTATGGTATCCCCGCTTACTATCCTCCTAGAACCTATCTTAGCTATCACCTTCTTAGCTTCGTCAACCCTTCTGAGAAACTCTCTTCCAGCTTCGATCGCCGTCTTTCGAAGCTCATCGAGAGATGCTTCGTTCCTATAAGCTGATAGCACTCTAAGCATAACGAACCTGATAGCGTTAGGTAGCGATACGGCTGTAGGCCTAGTCGATAGGAGTCTACGTGCAGCTCCATCCATCTCCCTGATGAATTCATCAGGGGTTGAAGCTCTACTCTCCTCGGCTTCTAAGGTTAAAGCTTCAGCTACAGCTCTAGCTATAGGTGTAGCTCCACGTATACGCATCTCCTCTATAGCTTTAGCTATCTCTTCAAGCTTAGCCGAGAAATGCATAGCTAGAAACCTATAGAGTATTGGGTTAACCCCCCTTATTAACGTTAAACTCTGGTAGGATTATCCTGGATACGATACGCGATGCTACGTTAGCCTATATCTACGCGAAGCTGAACCCGTAGAAGTCTAGCTGTGATAAACCTATAGCCTCGTTGAAGTCGATATCTAGAGCTTCGAGTATAGGCTGGAATGTAGTTCTTAGATGGTCTACATATTTAGCTATATCCACTTCTTCTATCGATGCTAGCTCGATAGGTTTAACCCCGATCTTACCGGCAACCTTCACGTAGGATATTATATCTCCGACATCAACTTCCCTACCTATACTCTTTAGCAGTAGGGCTGCTTTCAGATGTTGGGGTGTAGTCTTCTTATACGCTTCGACCGGCTTCCCAAGCATTATCTTGAAAGCTAGCTCCTCCAGGGTTAATTCCTTCTTCTTAAGCTTCGAATAATATCTTCTGACGAGATCCTTTATCTTCCTCTTAACATCTTCAAACTCTCTCTCGTTAGTCACCTGTCCTAGTAGCTTAGTCATCTCGGCGAAAGCTATTTTAAGGAATTCAGGTGTGTTACGCTTCTTACCCGTTAACCCTTTAACATCTACGCTTCCATCCTCGTAGACGCCTATATAGTTCTTTTTCCTTACGCTGAATACGGCATACCTATATACCTTATCTACATCTATATCCATGAGGAGGTTTGATTTAACCCATTGAGCGAGTCTAACTATCTTCTCGGGATCTGGCTTCTCTATGAATAGAGAATCTGTATCCCCATATATTACGCGGAGCCCGAGCCTTCTAGCCTCCTTGATAGTCTCCTCTATAGCGTATCTACCTATAGCGGCTGTAGCTTCTGCTACGGGTGGACAGTAGAATGCGAAATTCTCAGCTCCGAATACACCGTATGAAGCGTTAATCAGAACCTTTAAGCTTTCGGATACGGTTGAATACCAATCTCTAAGGTTTGACGGTAGACTCTTATCCTTAGCTTTAGATTTATACCATCTTACACGTATATCCTTAAGCGATCCTATCAATAGGCTTGTAACACCCCTCCTACTTCTGCATACCCAGTGTGCTGTACCCGGTATGATATTCGACCTACATTCCTCATGTCTACATCGGACGGTTTCATAGCTTAGGTTGTATCTCTGCATAGCCGACGGATACATCGATTGGAAATCTAGGACTGCTATCTGGAAGTGTACACCGGGTTCAGGCTTTATCACATGGCCCCCACGATACTTCTTACCCTCTATAACTGCTTTCGTAGTAGCTCCACCTTTAACCTTGAGTAGATCTTCCCTTCTAGGTATGATCCATCCCCTAGCTCTATGCTCCCTCTCAAGCATATTCCTTATCCATCCAGATACACCTTGCCTACATAGATCTTCTAGAGTCGTACCCGTAATCCTGGATAGTATAACCATAAGGTTGAACGTAAGCCATCCTCCGTAGGATAGTAGGCCGTAGGTGAGTTCAGCATCTCTCAGACAATACTCCGCGAGTTCACGGTAGCTTAGATCTGATATAGGCTTATCCAAGGATATCTTACCTACGCCTAGCAGAGCTGATGCTACACCTTCAAGCGTATTCTCGTAGTATCTAGATCTGAACGCATAGACCTGTATCGATCTATTGAAGAAAAACTTGTATAGATCTAGGTGTATACCGAATCTGACGGAAGCCGAATCTCTAGATAGCGTTATAGGTATATCGCTCCTCTGGAATCCTAGATGCTCGGCTCTATGGAAGAGGTATCTTAGATCGAAGTCGTCACCGTTAAACGATACGACTATAGGGTATCTATCGATGGCTTTGAAAACTTCTTCTACGAGGAGCTTCTCATCCCTATAGAATTCTACCGATACGCCATCTATCGATAGATCTTCTCTAGGCTTACCATGCATCTCGAGTAGCAGTATCCTCTTAGAGCCTTCAGAATCTACGAGGGCTACCGCTACTATCGGGTATTCAGCTTTTCTAGGATCTGGTATACGCGAAGGATATGGCGATGCAACCTCTATATCCAGTACAAGATGCTTCATCCTAGGTACAGGGTATTCAAGCCTCTTCATCCACCTCTCTATAAGGTCCCTCTCCTCTCCACCTATACCTTCGAGCGAATCTATGAAAGCTTTAGCTTCCCTAGGTAGATCCACCTCGACAGGTATCAGCCTGCCATCTAATATGCGGTATGGCATACACGGTATGATTCCGGTATCGTACATGTAGCAGTCGTGGTACTTTATGTTAGCCTCCCAAACCCTGGGTTGGAGTATATCTCTTATAGAACCCGAGGGCTTACCCCCTATCGATAGAGGGTCTTTAGCTATGATCTTCGTCATAACTCTTTCTTCATCGTTGACGGCGTCGTAGAGTTTAACCTCCTCGAGTCCTTCTAACCCTTTATGGGATGCTATCTCAGGTATACGTTTAACATCCTCTAAGCTCGTATCGGTTAGGCAGTATGGCTTATGTCCTGTATTATCGTACCAGAAGTAGACCATACCATCCTCTAGACAGTATAGTTTAGCGTAGGCGCGGCCTTCGGCTCCATCGTAGTCTACCGATAATAGTATAGATGTATCTAAGCTTCTTGGACGTCTATCTTGAGCTATAGGCTTAGGTTTCACGTATCCTTCGGTTTCCTCTTGAAGCTTCCCCACCTTCTCGACTTCTAGATCATCTACCTTACCTACATCCTTACTTCTAGGTTCTTCACGTTTAGAGAATGAATCTAGTGTTAATAGACGCATGGTAACCCTATCCTTACATAGAATTTATAGACCTGGTTAGAGATATTAATGTTAGCATCCTACCGGGCTTGAGTATCGTATCCTAATACGGCTAGCTTATCTACGAATAGTTCTCTAAGATCGTGTCCAACACTAGGGATGTAGCGCTCCAGGTTTCTACAGCCGCATATCTATATACTAGGTAGGGGGCTATTTATTTGGATGGGTGTATAGTTGTGTCGAGACGTGAGGTTATATACTTCGATAAACCTGGACCCGAGAATACCGATGAAACCCTGAAAGCTGCCAGGGTTAGGCTCGAGGAGCTTGGGATACGCTATATGATCGTAGCTTCGACTAGAGGTTATACAGCTTTCAAAGCTTTAGAGCTCCTAGAAGGTTTAAGGGATAGGGTTAACCTTATCGTAGTTACACATGCAGGAGCTGTAGAGTATAAAGCTGAGGATCTTGAGAAGCTTAGATCCTCCTGGGCTAAAATCCTTACATGCCCGCATACCCTAGGATGGACTGTAGGTGATTCGTTTAGATCTAGGTATGGAGGAGGGTTCACCGTCGAACGTATAGTAGCGGATGCTTTGAGGAGGTTTTCTGAAGGTATGAAGGTTGCCGTCGAGATCGTATTGATGGCTACGGATTCTGGGCTTATACCTCCAGGGGTGGATGTAGTATCGGTGGCCGGAACCGGTAGCGGAGCTGATACGGCTATAGTCGTTACATCTACCTATAGTAGGGAGTTTTTCAAGCTTAAGGTTAGAGAGGTTATAGCTATGCCTAGGTAGGGAGGGATTATCATCCCATGCCGGATATAGTTAGTCTCGGAGAGGCTTTAGTCGAGATTATGCGTAGATCTAGGGATGTACCTTTCACGGTTCCAGCTGAATTTTTAGGTCCATATCCTAGCGGTGCTCCGGCTATATTCGCCGATGCTGCTGCTAGGCTTGGAGCTAGACCCGGGTTTATAGGTGTAGTGGGATCCGATGATTTCGGGTTCATGATAGCTGATAGGCTTAGGATGGATGGCGTAGATTTAAGCTATTTCAGGATTGTCGAAGGGTATACGACCGGTATAGCTTTCGTAGCCTATAGCTCTACCGGGTCTAGGAAATTTATATTTCATCTAAGGTACTCGGCTGCATCCCTTCTATCCCCGGATGATGTAGATAGAGACTATATAGCTTCAGCTAGATTCCTGCATATAATGGGTTCAGCTCTATCTGTAAGCCCATCATCTAGGGATGCATGCTACAAAGCTGTGAGGATAGCATCTGATAGCGGTGTTAAAATCTCCCTCGATCCGAATCTTAGACCTGAACTCCTACCCGTGGAGAAGATACGTGAGATATGTAGACCTGTATTAGAGTACGCTTATCTTATACTACCGAGCGGTGAGGAGGCTACTATGCTTACTGGCTTGGATGATCCTAGGGATGCATGCGACCGTCTACTATCTATGGGTGCTGGGATAGTAGCTCTTAAGATGGGGCGTATGGGTTCTACGATATATACTAGGGGTAGGGAGATCTATGTACCTGCCTTCAAAGTGGATGAAGTCGATCCTACAGGCGCCGGGGATACGTACGATGCAGGCTTCGTCGTAGGTTTATCGAAAGGGTGGAGTCTAGAGAGAATAGGCTTATACGCTAACGCAGCCGGAGCTTTATCTGTAACTAAGTTTGGGCCTATGGAGGGGTGCCCTACTTTAAACGAGATCGAAGATCTGATAAGGAGGCAGCCTCCACCTATAAGCTTATAGGTGGTGGGTAGATTTGACAGTGAAGTTCGGTGTAGCCCTTCCAGATGAGTTAGCTAAAGAGTTTGAAAGAACATCCAGGAGGCTAGGATATAAAAGTAGAAGCCACGCCGTAGCTGAAGCTATAAGATACTTCATATCCGAGAATGTATGGCGTCTAGATTCGGGTAGAGTTATCGCAGGGTTGGTAGCATACATCTATATAGATGGATCTGCCAGGCTTGAGGAGGAGCTTAGAAGTATAGGGCATGAGTATATGGATCTAATCGTATCGACATTCCATATACATTTAACCAGGGATATATGCTTGGAGACGGTATTCGTGAAAGGAGCTGCGGGAAAGATCGATGAATATGTATCTAAGCTTAGAAACCTCAGGGATTTAGAGAATATTAAGCTCGTAATACTAGCTTCCATAGATTGATTCCTCATCGAATAGATCGTGGAACCCCATGGATAGAACCTCATCTGCAAGTATAGGTAGTATATCCCAGGATCTACCTAGATACCTTTCTAGGATCTCCTTTCTAACAGATAGCGATAGTACACTTTTATCCGATCTAAACATTATCTTGAGACCACTACTCGATTCTCTTACCTCTACGATCGTATCTGGGAGGATCGTTCTAATGCCATCCAGGATGCATAAGTAGGGTTTAACCTGTGGGCACGATACTATGCATAGATCTATCCCTCCAAGCCTCCTCGAAGCTTCTATAGAAGCTCTAATACCTAAAGCTAGGAAGGGCCCTCTATGTCCGTGAACCTTTACAGCTCTGGACATCAGAAGATTTAGATCGGTCAAACCTTATCACGTTTCGATCCTTAGAGCTTTCTCTAAAATCTTCAGAGTGGGTAGACCTACTACGAGTGCTAGTATTCCTCCTGAAGCGTGGAGAGGCCCCCAGTATCCTAGAGCCCACTCTAAACTTCTACCCATGAACACTATACCTATCAATACCCCGGCTAGGTAGGCTGAAGCTATCGTAGCTATGCAAGCTACGGTGATGTTTAGAAATCTACCGGTAAACCTGTAGCGTACAGTGAAGGCTAGAACTTCGAATAATATCGATGAGGCTACGAACCCGAATATATGGAAAGCACCTGGTCTCAGTAGTAGGAGTATAAGCGAGCCTACGAGGGATACGGAGATAGCTGTTCCAGGTATACGGGCTAAACCTGAAGCAACTATCAACGGTAGGTATGATGAGAGATCGCATAGTATCGGTAGGTTGAATAGCTGAAACCCCAGCGGACCTACGTAGGCGTTGAGTAGAGCCCATAGAGGTGAGGATACCGCTACTATCGAAACTCTTAGAGTTCTAGAAACCATTATGTGCACCATTTATAGCTTTAGGTGCACATATATATGAGTGTATAACTCATAAAATATGTAGGCTATGAAGCGAAAGGTGTGCATAGATGAGTAGACAGCTCATGGAATCGAATCGGCTTCGAACACCATTCCTACTTACTTGTTATACTAATCCGATATTCCTTGTAACGAACGGGCTCTTCAGCTCAAAAGGATAAGACAATATATGATCGTATACGATGGAATATACTTAGCTATGGCTGGGTATGCTGGCCGTAACCCTCCTTTTGTTCTAGATGGGATCCGACTGATGCGGCCTACCTAGGCCTCGGACGGCAGCTCATAGGCCTTTATACGGCCTTGATGCCTACGGGGCGGTAGTTTCACCCTGCATCCTAGAGTCGTCCGCTTCACCAGCTTCATACCCATACCTCTAGGGCAGGTTCCTTTTCTGTACCGGAGCCAGGGCTTTCGCCCTCCGCGTCGCCGCGGCGTAGCGCCGTCTGCATGGAGGAGTTTCCTCCAGCCTCATAATCTATCGGCCGGAAACCCATCCGCCAGCCTACCCAGCCAATATATATTGGCTGGGTAGGCTCTGAGATAAGCCTTACGGTGAGATCTTTGAGAATCTTGTAGGGAGGCTACGTATAGGCTTACCCTAGTTTCGCATAGCCGCCAATCCTTTTCAACCCGACACCTCGGGCGATTGGGAGTGGTAGGCTGAGCCGGTCGACCCCGGTGGGGTCTTCCGGCTTACACCTCCACCCCATCTACAGGGTCTTCTACCCTAGCCCTCGTTCCAGGCTTACGCTCGTTGCCAAGCATCAGCCTGGAAGCGGCCGCCTATTTTTGGGAGGGGCTTCGGGCTTAGATGGCTTCAGCCCTTATCCCCTACGGCTTAGCTACCCGGCGTTGCCCTATCGGACAACCGGTATACCAGAGGCCGCGTCGCCCTGTTCCTTTCGTACTAAGGACGACTTACCCTCAGGCGGCCAACACCCCCAGCAGGTAGAGTCCGACCTGTCTCACGACGGTCTAAACCCATCTCGCATTCCCCTTTAATAGGCGAGCAGACTCACCCTTGGCGGCTTATGCACCGCCAGGATGGGAAGGGACGACGTCGGCGTACCAAGCCGCGGGGTCGATGTGGACTCTCGCCCGCGACGAGCCAATTACTCCCGGGGTAGCTTTTCTGTCATCTCCAGCCCCCACTAATAGGGGCATGGAGGTTCGCTAGGCCCGGGTTTCCCCCCTGAACCCCCTGCTTTTAGGGGTTCAGTCAGGCCGGCTTATGCCCTTGTACTCTACGGCGGGTTTCCGTCCCGCCTGAGCCGACCTTTGGACCCCCTCGATACCTTTTCAAGGGGGCGCCGCCCCAGGCAAACTGCCCACCTGCCGCTGTCCCCGGGTTCCCCCGGGTTAGGGGTGTCGCCGCGGAAGGGTGGTGTTTCAACGGCGTCTCTAGAGCCCCCGGAAGGGCTCCTTCAACGACTCCCACCTACTCTACGCATCCACAGCAACACCTCAACGACAGGCTGCAGTAAAGCTCCACGGGGTCTTCTCGCCCCGCTGGGGGTCGGTGGACTTTTCACCACCAGGTGGGTTCACCGGGTTACGGGTGGGGACAGTGGGGGCCTCGTTGATCCGTTCATGCACGTCGGATATCATCCGACAAGGCATTTGGCTACCTTGAGAGAGTCAGAGTTACTCCCGGCGTTTAGCGGCCCTTCACCCGGTTGAACCCGGGGTTCAGGTACCGCCACTGGCCAGGATTCGGCCCCTGTACAAATCCTTTCGGACTAGCAGGGACCTATGTTTTTATTAAACAGTCGGGCCCCCCTTGTCACTGCGACCTGCAGCTCCGGCTTAAGCCGAAGCTACAGGCACCCCTTATCCCGAGGTTACGGGGCTAATTTGCCGAATTCCCTCACCCGCAGTTCCCCGACACGCCTTAGGCTTCTCACCCAGGGGCACCTGTGTCGGTTCTAGGTACGGTCGTAGGGGATCCTTCCCCCAACCCTTTTCAAGGATCCCCGGGATCGACTGAACCCGCCATACGGCAGGCTATTCCCGTCGTCCACCTGGTTCTCGCCTTTACGGCACTCCCCAGGCTTCGACGGTTAAATGGAGCGATAGCTCCACTCAGTCTACCCGGAGACGTCGGGTTGGAGGCTTGCGTCGCCGCACGTACCCCTACGGTACCGGAATATTAACCGGTTTCCCTTTCGGCGACTCCGGTTAAGGGTCGCCTTAGGACCGACTAACCTCCAGCTGACGATCAGTGCTGGAGAACCCTGGCCCCTGCGGCGGAGGGGATTCTCACCCCTCTTCGCTGTTACTACCGCCGGGATCTGCAATCCCGTCCGGTCCACCGAACCTCACGGCTCGGCTTCGAGCCAGACGGGACGCCTCCCTACCAGCTCGGTGGGGCCTCCACCGAGCTCAGGGGTCTCGGCGGCCGGCTTAGCCCCGTCCATTTTAGGGGCCTCCAGCCTCGGCGGGTCCGCTGTTACGCGTTGCTTAGAGGGTGGCTGCTTCTAAGCCTACCTCCCCGCTGTCTCAGGCTGAAGACGCCCTTTAGGGTTAACACTTAGCCGGCACTTAGGGGCCTTAACCCCTGTCCAGGTTGTTCCCTTCGCGGTTCAGGAGCTTACCCCCTGAGACCCGTCTCCCGGGATCTACGGAGCCTAGGGATTCGGAGTTCGAAGGAGTGGTGGGTCCTTTCGGACCCTTGGCCACCCCATCGGTGCTCTACCCCCTAGGCAACCTCCCCCGAGGCTGGACTGCGATCCATTTCGGGAGGAACCAGCTATCACCGGGCTAGATTGGCTTTTGGCCCCTAGCCCCAGGTCATGGGAGTGAATTGCACGTCAACACCCCTCCGGGCCTCCACCGGGCTTTCGCCCGGCTTCGCCCTGCCCAGGGCTAGATCGCCCGGTTTCGGGTCTCACCCCCATGGCTACAGGCCCTATTCGGACCCCGCCCCTCGCTAAGCGCTAAGCTTAGCTGCGGGCAGTCGGTTTCCCTACGCCTACGGGCTTGAACCCTTAGACTCGCCATGGAGGTGAACTCCCCGGCCCGTGATTCGGCACGGATTACGCGACCCTGATCCCCCCTCCACGTACTACCACGTCGCCGTGGGTTCCTTCGGAGGGGTTCGACTCTTTCGGGCCGCGTACGAATGTAACCGTCTGGTTTCAGGCTCTTTTCACCCCCCTCCCGGGGTACTTTTCAGCTTTCCTTCACAGTACTAGTTCGCTATCGGTCTTGGGACGTATTTAGCCTTGGATGTTAGTGCCACCCAGATTCCCACACCAAAACCAAGGTGTGGTACTCCAGCTTCAGCCACCCCCATCCTGGTTACGTCTACGGGGCTGTCACCCTCTACGGCGAGCCTTTCCAGGCTACTTCGACTTCCCAGGTTTGGGGTATACGGCTGAAGCTTCTACACCACATCCGCTGTAGGTTATCCCTACAGGGTTCGGTTTGGGCTCTTCCCCTTTCGGTCGCCCCTACTCAGGGAATCCCTATTGGTTTCTTCTCCTCCCCCTACTTGGATGTTTCCTTTCGGGGGGTTCCCACTCCCCCTAATCGGGGGAGCATCCGCATCGGTGTAAACCGATGCGGATGGGAGGTCCCATTCGGGGATCCCCGGATCGAAGGCTGCATACGCCTCCCCGGGGCTTATCGCAGCTCGCCACGCCCTTCTTCGGCGCCCAAGCCTAGCCATCCACCAGACGGCTTCAGCGTGTCGGGTCTACTCTAGATCGGCGGCTATTATGCGCTAGGTAAGCCTATACGTAGCCTCACAGCGGATCGATGAATAACGGGTCCGCTCAGCCCTTCGCCTAGAAGCGTCGAGCTTCTAGACTGCATCTAAGTGTAAGCGTCGAAGGTTATCTATAGAGGGAGGGAAACTAGCGGTAGAAGATTTTAGGAGGTGATCCGGCCGCACGTTCCCGTACGGCCACCTTGTTACGACTTCCCCTCCCTCACCGGGTTTAGGTTCGATACGACCACGATGGATCGTATCTCACCTAGACCCAGCTTGGGTGGGGCGACGGGCGGTGTGTGCAAGGGGCAGGGACGTATTCACCGCGCGATGATGACACGCGGTTACTAGGGATTCCACGTTCACGAGGGCGAGTTGCAGCCCTCGATCCCAACCGAGGCAGGGTTTAGGGATTACCTTCCCCTTTCGGGGTCGGAACCCATTGTCCCTGCCATTGTATGCCGCGTGTGGCCCAGGGGATTCGGGGCATACTGACCTGCCGTAGCCCTCTCCTTCCTCCGCCTTATCGGCGGCAGTCCCCCTAGAGTGCCCAAACCCCTTCCGAGGTTTGGTAGCAACTAGGGGCGAGGGTCTCGCTCGTTGCCTGACTTAACAGGACACCTCACGGCACGAGCCGGCGACGGCCATGCACCTCCTCTCAGCTAGTCAGGTAAGATCTTCAATCTGACCATCATCCAGCTGTCTCCCCTGGTAAGGTTCCCGGCGTTGACTCCAATTAAACCGCAGCATCCACCCCTTGTGGTGCCCCCCCGCCAATTCCTTTAAGTTTCAGCCTTGCGGCCGTACTCCCCAGGCGGCGGGCTTAGTTGCTTCCATTCGGCACCGGATCGGCTCTTAGCCGACCCGACACCTAGCCCGCATGGTTTACAGCTGGGACTACCCGGGTCTCTAATCCGGCTCGCTCCCCCAGCTTTCGTCCCTCACCGTCGGGCGTGTTCCAGCCGACCGCCTTCGCCACTGGTGGTCCTCCTGGGATCTGAGGATTTTACTCCTCCCCCAGGAATACCGTCGGCCTCTCCCACCCCCTAGCCCAGCAGTATCCCCTGCAGCCCGGCGATTGGATCGCCGGATTTAACAGGGGACTTGCTAGGCCGGCTACGGACGCTTTAGGCCCAATAATCGTCCCGACCACTCGGGGAGCTGGTATTACCGCGGCGGCTGACACCAGGCTTGCCCTCCCCTTATTCCCCCAGCTGTTTACACTGGGGAAAAGTCTCCCTCAGCGGGAGACACTCGGGGTAACCCCGTCGCGCTTTCGCGCATAGCGGAGTTTTCGCGCCTGCTGCGCCCCGTAGGGCCTGGGCCCTTGTCTCAGGGCCCATCTGGGGGCTCCCGCTCTCACGGCCCCTACCCGTTATAGGCTTGGCGGGCCGTTACCCCGCCAACTACCTGATGGGCCGCAGCCCCATCCTCAGGCGGCCTCTAGGAGCATGGCCTAGAAGCCTTTTCAGCGAGAACCCGGTTCCAGGAGTTCTCGCTTATAGGGGTTTAACCCCAGTTTCCCGGGGTTATCCCCTTCCTGAGGGTAGGTTAGCTACGTGTTACTCAGCCGTGTGCCGGGCCCCACCATGGCTTGGAGCCCTAGACTCGCATGGCTCAGCCTTACCCCGATAGCAGTCGGGTCCGGCAGGATCAACCGGAGTTACGGCCGCTTACGGCGGGGTTCTTCTACTGCTAAGTTTCCCTCCCCCTTCTTCAGGCCTAACTATCGGTTTTCAGTTAGGCCTACATTATTGTACCCGTAACCGGAGGTTCAACCCCTCATCCTCTGGGGTTCACCCGTCAACGTAGGAGTCGACCGCCGCCATATTGTTACGGGTGGAGCCTCTATAGGCTCCGATTACTTTATGATGAGCTGTGTGATATAAGGGTTTCTATGATTTTCTGATGGTTAGAGCTAGGGAGGTCATGATCGCTATCGACCCTGCCAGTTGCTTTAAGGCCGGATATTCGCCTATAGCTATATATGCGAATATAGCTGCGAAGACCGGTTCCATCATGTAGATTATGGAGGCTTCTACGTTTCCTACAATCTTCTGTCCGTATAGCTGCAGAGTGTTAGCTAGTACTGTGCATGCTAACGCTAGATAGGCTATGTATGGAAGGGAGGTTAGTATTAAGTGTATGTTTGGGGGAGGTTGCAGAAGGATTAGGGGGATGGAGCCAGCTGACGATAGCGTTATCTCGAGGAATAGCAGATTTGATGGAGCGAATCTTCTAGACGATACGCCTACATAGACTATCTGTAGAGCCCATACGAACGCTGCTATGAGTACTATGATATCTCCAGGGTTGAACGTTATGGTGTCCGTAGATGATAGCAGGTATACGCCTAGGATCGCTAAGCATATAGCCGATATTATCCTAGAATCTAGAGAGCTTCTACCATAGTAGATCTCGATCAAGTATACGAATACTACGTTTAAACTTGTTATGAAGGCTGCGTTCGATGCAGATGTATAACTCATACCTAAACCTTGCAGAGCGATACCTAAGAGGAACAGTATAGATAAAGTGATACCGGGTTCTAAACATATCCGGATGGCTTTAAAATCCAATCTGAGGACGCCGTAGAGGAGCATAGGTATAGACGCCATGACGAGACGAAAAGCTACATAATACGCATAACCTATAGCCTCTACAGCTATCTTAGTAAACGGGAAGCTTGTAGCCCATACTACGGTTAAAGCTAGCAGAAGAAGTCTACCTTTAACTTTAAGGTAATCGATCAAGACCTAAACCTCCATATAAACTTAACATCTCTCTTCGAGATGACAAAAACCCTTCTATTTCTCATCTTAAACCTACGATCAATAGTATATGTTTCCAAGGTTATCGTATCCACTCAGCTCCTAGCTCCTCTACTTAACATAATCTCCAGTTATTTACGAATTGTTAGGATTAAGCGTTTATCTATCCAATAGATCCTACTATGGTTTGCGTCTAGAATTGTCTGTATCAGAGCGTATAGTTAGGTGGGCTAGAGCTAAATCACCATGGATACTCCATCTGAATACCGGTGGATGTAACGGATGTGATATAGAGTTAGTTGCAGCTTTAACTCCTAGATACGATGTTGAAAGGTTCGGAATACTTCTCAGGGGAAGCCCTAGACATGCGGATGTTATAGTCGTAACCGGCCCTATAACGGTGCAGATGAAGGAGCGTGTGAGACGTATATACGATCAGACTCCTGAACCTAAATTCGTAGTAGCGGTAGGTCAATGTGCATGTTCAGGCGGGGTTTTCAGGAACTGCTATAGCGTAATCGGTGGGGTCGATAAAGTGATACCTGTAGACTTGTATATACCTGGATGCCCACCTAAACCGGAAGCCATAATATACGGTATAGCTCAGCTTGTAGATAAGATAGCTAGAGGAGAATAGCTATGGACATACCGATCGAAGTCGATCTCCTAAAAGAGAAACTTGGAGATAAGGTCATTGAATATGGATCGATCAAACCTAAGAGAATTTACGTGAAGATCGATAAAAGCATAGTTAAAGATGCTGTAAACATGTTAGTATCTCAAGGATATACGCATATATCGACTATAACAGGCTTAGATACCGGTAGAGGGTTAGAAGTATTATATCATCTAGATCGTATGGGTTCTCTCATCACGGTTAGAGTAGATATCCCTTACGATAATCCTAAACTTCCAAGTATAACAGATATAATACCTGGAGCGGTACTATATGAGGGCGAGGTTAGAGATCTATTTGGAGTATCATTCGAAGGTAACCCGTATCCGAAGCCCATCGTATTACCTGACGGCTGGCCTGAGGGTTTCCATCCTCTGAGGAAGGTATACAAGGTCGATGATGTTAAGAAGATTATAATCGAACACGAGGTCGGAGCTCCGCAGATAGAAGTTGAAGAAGGTAGGGGAGCAGTATATATACCTATAGGCCCCCAGCATCCAGCTTTAAAGGAGCCTATAGGATTAAGGTTCGTAGTCGAAGGCGAGTATATAGTTAAGGTGAAAGCTAGGATAGGATATAATCATAGAGGTATAGAGAAGGCTATGGAGAATCAAACATACATACAGAATTTGATACTTACTGAACGTATATGTGGTATCTGTAGCGTGGCCCATACCCAATGCTACGTCCTAGCGGTTGAATCCGCTTTAGATCTAGATATCCCTGAGAGAGCTAGGTACATAAGGGTTGTTATGAACGAGCTTAACAGAATACATAGCCATATGCTCTGGATGGGTGTAGCCGGGCATGAAGTAGGCTTCGATACAGTATTGATGTATACATGGCGCGATAGAGAATATGTCCTGGATATACTCGAAGCTATAAGCGGTAATAGAGTTACATACTCTATAAACGTAATCGGAGGGGTTAGGAGGGATATACCTGACGATCTAAAGGATAGGATAATTAAGACTATGGATTACGTAGAGGGTAGAGCAAAGCTGTATATGGATCTATTATCGAGGGATCCAAGCTTCACTCGTAGAACAGTAGGGGTGGGGAAAGCATCTACTGTAGATGCTCTAACTCTATGTGCTGTAGGCCCTACGGCTAGAGCGTTTAAGGTGAGGAAGGATATACGTAAGGATGACCCATACGAAGCCTACGGTGAGATACCTTTCGAGATGGTAGTCGTCGATAACTGCGATGTAGCTGGCACCTTCATAGTTAGAGCGAAAGAGATACTTGAAAGCGCAGGTATCGTCAGGTATGCTTTAGAGCATATGCCGAGCGGAGATTACAGGGTTAAAGCTCCTAGGAGAGTCCCACAGGTTGAAGCTATCGCTAGAATCGAAGCTCCTAGAGGGGAGCTAGTACATTATCTTAAAGGTAGCGGTGGAGAACAGCTGGAGAGGTATAAAGTTAGAACCCCAACCTTAGCTAACATACCGTTCGTAGCTAAAATGCTTGAAGGGTGCAACGTAGCGGATATACCTATAGTCTTCGCGGCTATAGATCCATGTATGGCATGTGAGGATAGGATGGAGTTTATAGATGAATCTAAAGGTTTAGTTTGGACGTGGAGCTTGGAGGATCTTAGAGCTTATAGGAAGCTTAGGGAGAAAGGATCTATATCGAAGCCTATAGAGTATATCGATAGGTTTGGAGGCGGATTGAATGTCGTTTGAACCCGAGCTATTGAAGCATGCGTTTAAGAAACCTTTCACGCTACTATACCCATTCGAGAGGAGGGAAACTCCTAAAGGATTCCGCGGACGAATAGAGTATGATATGACTAGATGCACCGGATGCGGTCTTTGTGCTAGAGATTGCCCTTCGGGAGCTATAGAGATGATAGGAAGAGGAAGAACTGCAGAGTTTAAGGTACATCTCTACATGTGTACATTCTGCGGTCAATGTGCAGATAGTTGCCCTGTAAACGCGATAAGCCTCACGAACGAATATGAATATGCATCTACAGATAAATCCAAACTCATATTCGAGTTTAAAAGGCCGGTCGAAAAGAAGACGTAGCATAGGATGTAATTCCTACCTAGCTTCTATCGCTACGTATCTCTCGGTATGATACCTTTTCCTCTATGATGCTATGCAGCCGCTTAGATATACCATGACTATAGTTTACCAGGTAGACTCCTCCTAGGATCAACGTAGATCCGATGATAGTTTTCAGGTTTACCTCCTCTCCGAGCATTAGGTGGCTAGATACTACTGCTATCAACGGTACTATGAGGCTTGAGCTTGAGAGCATAGATGCATCCATCCTCCCTAGCAGTGTAAGCCATATCGTAGCTCCAACTCCGACGGCTACAGGCCCAGAGTATAGTAGGATAGCTAGATACTCGATGTCGATTACCGGTTGAGGCTCGATAGGAAGGCTTACGATGTAGAGTATGATGGAGGATATCGATGCCTGGATGAAGTTAGCTATCAGAGGATCTATAAGCTCCAGCTTAAGCTTGTAGTATACTGTACTCACAGCCCATAGGAATGCCCCGAATAATAGTAGGAGCGAAGCTGATGATACCGTAAAGGTATCGTCTCCACCTAGCAGTACAGCTACACCTAGGAAACCTATCGATGTACCTATAAACCTCGATAATAGTAGCTTCTCTTTCAAGAATACCACAGCAAGCATGAAGACTATCATAGGCTGGGTGTAGGTTAATACGGAGCTTAAGCCTCCACCCTGATATTTTAAGCCTAATCCTGACGATGCAAACTGGAGGGATACTACGAGACTATATACGATCAAGTTGCCGATAGCAGATTTAAGAGCGAGATATCCCCTCTTATCCCTTATAAGGTGGTATGCTAGTATCACAGGCGATGCTAAAGCTAGTCTATCTGCCGTAAACCTTAACGGATAGGCGTATCTAAGCCCTAACTTCATTATAGGCCAGTTTAAACCCCAAGTTAAAGTCATCAATATGAATAACGCCAGGTTTCTATATCTTCTATCCTTCATAGCGTAGCGAATTGACTATCATATCTAATAACCCTAATTAAAGGTTATTATAAGGTTAGATCTAGGAATTTTCAAAGTAATATTTTTCAGTCTGGAACGCAGATTCTGATGTAGCGTTATGGAGATATGGCCTTACATACTACCGCTACCGGTAGATAGAAGTAGACAAGTGGAATTTCTGATGGTAGTTCTAGGCTCCCATGTATCTATGGATATACTTAGATGTATAGGTTCCAAGGGTTTAAAATATCAGAAGGAGCTTATATCGGAGCTTCCATATTCGAATAAGACCGTTATCTCGACGTTGAAGAAGCTTGTAGAGCTAGGAGTTTTAACGGAGAGCATGGAGAAAAGAGTGGAGGATAGTAGGGTTAAATGGGTTAAACGTTATGAAGCTACTGATATAGGCAGATGGATAATATACCTACTTATACCGCCTCAAACTATGAGTAGAGAGGAGGTAATAGATGTTGTTAAGATGCTTTTAAAGCTCTATATAGACGGATTATCGAAGCTATGTAGAAGCTACGGTATAGAGAGGAAGATTATACTCGATATGATAACCAGATATGCTGAGGAGTTAGATGAATCTTAAAGCTTCGAGGTTAATCGGAGAGGATGCTTCGATCTTAAGCATCCTGTTTATCGTAGAAGCTAGGTTTATGGCCTTAGATTCTTCTCCATGACATACGACTACCCTTCTAGGCTTAGGCTTCATACCTCCTACGTATCTTAGAAGCTGTCTCCTATCTGAATGCCCACTAAATCCTTCGATCGATAAAACCTCCATCTTAACCTGGTATAACTGCATCTTTCCATACTCGTCAGGTAGGGTTACCTCCTTCAATCCGTTCTTCAGTTTACGTCCAAGTGTACCTTCAACCTGGTAGCTAACGAATAGTAACGTATTCCTAGGATCTTCGCATAGATTCTTGAAGTACTCTATGACAGGCCCCCCTTCCATCATACCTGACGTAGCTATTATTATAGCAGGCCTATTAGGCGCTAAAGCTTCCTCCCTATCGCTAGCATCGTTAACCACTATAAACCATTCAGATTTAAAGGGGTTAACGTTCTCATGCAGTATCTTATCCCTTATATCCCTAGATAGGTATTCAGGGTAGGCGGTATGTATACCGGTAGCTTCGTTCACCATACCCTCTATGTAAACCGGTATTTTTTCGAGCTTACCGCTCTCCATATACTCGTTGACTACCATCAATATCTCTTGAGCTCTACCTATAGCTGGGGTCGGTATCAATACCTTACCACCCTTCTCCACGCATGAATTCACTATGTTCACGAAGCTAGCTTCAACCTCCGTTCTAGGTGCCATCAAATCTTTAGGTGCACCATACGTAGACTCTATTATAAGGGATTCAGCTCTGGGAAAGCTTGCATGAGCAGGTTCGAAGAGCATAGTCTTACCATACTTGAAATCTCCTGTATAGACTATGTTGAATAAACCTTCACCGATATGTAGATGAACTATCGATGATCCTAGTATGTGACCTGCATTCCATAGCGTAAGCTTAATATCTGGAGCTATATCGACGACATACCCATATCTGATCGGTATGGTATGAACGATCATGCTTCTAACATCCTTCTGATCGTATGGAGGTATGTACCCGTTCTTAGTCATAACATCTAGGAAATCGAGTTGTACGAGAGTCATTATAGGTAGCGTAGGCTCGCTACAGTATATCGGTCCATCGTAGCCGTACTTGTATAGGAACGGTATAGCTCCACAGTGATCTAGATGCCCATGGGAAACTACGACCGCATCTAAATCTGACAAATCTAGCTCATCTATATCAAGTCTTGGGAACATCTCTGGAAACCTCGATGCACCAGGATTTATACCGCAATCCAGCATCACCTTACTCTCTCTAGTCTCTACGAGTATACATGATCTACCGACCTCCCTGAATCCTCCAAGAAACCTTGTTATAACTTCGTTACCTTCGAACGTTAAAGGTCTGAATATAGCTTCACCAAGCGATCTTAGAAAACGCTCCCTCTCCTTGCTCTCAGAGTAGAGTACCTGCCTAACCTGTGTGATAGTTCTGGAAGATATCTGCGGGCTTCTCAGAACTCTAGGGATCCATTTAGTCTCCTGAATTATACGGTTGAGGTTTGATCCATCCTTACCTACGGCTAATCCTACATTCTTCGCCTCTATTACAACCTCACCTAGGGTTGGATCGAAGACGATATTAGTTATACCCGCCTCCTTAGGTAGTATAGATCTTATAAGGCGTTCCGCATCTGCTTCACTCCTACGTACCGATGGATCCGATCTAACTACTATACGCTTCCTTATACTGTTAACTACAGATGGTACAATGTAAGGTTTATCTATAAGGAGTATTTCAGGCTTCCTAGCGTATAGAGCTATCTTAGCACCTTCAAACTGCACTCTGGTAACCTCTACATCGCTAGGTATGAAGGTAGCTAGAGCCTCCATAACCTTGCCGAGTATACTATTCGTAGTTTGCAGACCTTTAGGAGTGGATGTCAATCTAATCCACCGTAGACTTTAACCCCCAGCGATTCTAGGAGAGCCTTCTTCTCATCATCTGTAAGCTCCCTATAGCCTCTAGCATCTACGACTGCTATATCGAAGCTATCACCGCTAGCGCTATCCCTCCTCATAGCGGATACTATCGCTTTAACTATTATCGGTAGAGCTTCGTTAATCGATAAACCTTCCTTAAACTCTGATTCGAGTATACCTAGAGCTATAGGTGAACCGGAACCTGTAGCTACATATACTTCACGCGTCACGCTTCCGAACGGATCTATTACGAATAGCTTGGCGCCCTCATCATCGTAGCCGCCTATTATAGCTTCGACTAGAAGTACATAAGGGCGTTGACTGAATAGCATATTCGATGCGAGCTTAGCTACAGAATCGATAGGTATCAATCTACCCATCCTAGCGAAGTAAAGTTTAGCGTTAACCCTCAATAGTTCGACTATACTCTGACCGTAGCCTGCTATACCGGCTATAGTCATAGCTACATGTCTATCTATCGGGTAGAGCTTCCTACCTCTCCTATGAGCTATATACGACCCCATAGTAACCCTAGTATCTGTAGCCATTATCACCCCATCACGACATACGAGGCCTATCGTAGTAGTACCTGTCTTCATATATTCGTATACGTTGTTACGTCTCATATACTCTACCACCCAGAATACACCATCTCTACGGAATCTATCCCGGAGTCTAAAACCCCGAGCTATACATGAGCGGTTAACCTCCTATTTTAATGTTTAGATACCTCATAACGGTTAAGCTGTATGGCTTCATGTAAGGATTTAAAAGGCATATTATAGTTATTATCATATGTACCAGAGATGCTCCTAGATTACATGGAGATACCTAGATACGTGGTTATGGGCCCTAAAGCTTTAGAGCATATACCAGGCGTATGCTCTAAGCTAGGATTTAGAGGTTTAGGGTATATAGTATCAGGTTCAACCTTTACGCGTAGAATAGCTGAAGAGGTTTTAAGCCTACTAGAGGAGGGGGGCTTCAAGGCAGTTGCGGTTATAGTATCGGGTAATCCACGTTGCGATGGATTCATAGAAGAGATCAGGAGTATATATAGGGATGCTAAGAAGGGTGGAGCGAGGTTTATAGTCGGTGTAGGCGGTGGGACTGTACTGGATACAGCTAAGCTTATATCGTCATGGCTTAACGCTCCGTTTGTAAGTATACCTACATCTACGGCCCATGACGGCATAGCTTCACCGGCTGTAAGCTTCCTACTACGTTATAGGTTATCCATGTGTAGTGAGGGGGAGGTGAAGATATCAGCGCCGATGGCTATAGTAGCCGATATAGATGTGATAAAGGATGAACCCTATCATATGGTCGTAGCAGGTTTTGGCGATCTAATCGCTAAGTATACAGCTGTAAAGGATTGGAGGTTAGCGGTTAGAGAGAGGGGGGAGGAGTACAGCGAGTATGCCGCATCTATGAGCCTCATGAGTGCTAATCTATCATCTAGGCATGCATCCTCCATAAAAGATAAGAGTGTATACGGTATACGCGTACTAGTTAAAGCTTTGATAGGTAGCGGTGTAGCTATGAGTATAGCTGGTAGTAGTAGGCCTGCGAGCGGCTCAGAGCATCTATTCAGCCACGCCTTAGATTTACTATCGTTTAAGCATGGTTTCGAGCCTAGGAGCCATGGCGTCCAATGTGGTGTGGGATCTATCGTAGCCATGTATCTCCATGGAGGGGATTGGATGCGGATAAGAAACCTATTACTATCGGTGAAAGCTCCTGTCGATTCTAAAACTTTAGGTATTGATGAAGAGTATCTCGTAGAAGCTCTTATCGAAGCTTCTAGGATAAGACCTGAACGTTTCACGATACTATCTAAGATTAAACCTGATAGAGGAGTAGCTGAAGATATACTTACGAAAGCGTTAGTGATATAGCATAGTTACCTCTTCTTAGCGGAAGTATTTATGAGGGGGTTTACGTTAAACTTCTCCTCTCGAGTATGAATGCCTGGGAGGAGCGAGGTTGAAGCTCGATAAGAAGTCAAACTTTTCGGAATGGTATAATACGGTTATAAGGGAGGCTGAGATAGTAGACGACAGATATAACGTCAAAGGCTTCGTAGTTCATAGACCATGGGGTATGCGTATACTGAAGACGATCTATAGAATTTATGAGGAGGCCTTAGAAGAGCATGGACATGAACCGGTATTATTCCCTACAGTTATACCTGAGGAGAATCTACGTAGAGAGGAGGAACATGTAGAGTATTTTAAAGCAGAGGTTTTCTGGATTACACATGGAGCTGATAGGCTTCTCCCGAGGAGGCTAGCTCTCAGACCAACATCTGAGACAGCGTTCTACTACATGTACTCCTACTGGATTAGAAGCTATAGGGATCTACCGTTCAAAGCGTACCAGTCATGCTCTGTATTCAGATACGAGACGAAAGCTACTAAACCCTTATTGAGAGGGAGGGAGTTCTTATGGATAGAAGCTCACGATGTATTCTCTACATCAGAGGATGCGTATAGACAGGTTAGGGAGGATATGGAGATAGCTAGGGAGGTTATCTACGGTAAGCTAGCCATACCATTCATGTTTTTCCAGAGACCTCAATGGGATAAATTCAGGGGGGCCGAATACACCTTCGCGGCAGACTGCCTTATGCCTGATGGTAGATTCAACCAGATAGCTTCTACACACTATTTAGGTCAAAGATTTGCTAAAGCTTTCGAGATAAAATTCCTAGATAGAGATGGGGCGTGGAAGTATCCATATCAAACATGTTATGGTCCAGGTATCTGGAGGATACTGGCGGCTCTAATATCTATACATGGAGATGATCACGGCTTAATCCTGCCGTTCGATGTTGCTCCTATACAGGTAGTAATAGTACCTATACCATCTAAAGATGTAAGCTACGATGAGCTCATAAAATATTGTAAGGTAGTAGAGGATAGACTTAGGAGTGGAGGGGTTAGGGTTAGATTAGATAGCGATCCAGATGTTACACCTGGAGCTAAATTCTACTTCTGGGAGTTTAGAGGAGTTCCTCTAAGAGCTGAGGTAGGTTCGATGGAGTTAAAGACGAGAAGTGTAACGCTCTGTAGGAGGGATACATTCGAAAGGGTTAGGATCGAACTCGAACTTCTACTAGATGCGGTAGAGGATCTATCCCGTAGAATCTTCGATAATCTCAGATCTAAAGCTGAAAGAGAGCTTGAATCTAGGATAGTAGAGGCTTTAAGTATAGAGGAGGTTGGTGAGTCTATATCGAAGGGTTTGATAGTGAAGGCCCCCTTCTGCTCGGTAGATTATGATGGTGAGCCATGCGGAGAGAAATTGAAGGAAGCTTACTCGGCTGAGGTTAGAGGGATAAGGATCGACGTGGAGGAGGAGCCTCCAGATGGAGCTAAATGTATAGTTTGCGGTAGACCTGCGAAGCATTATGTCTACATAGGTAGATCCTACTAGAGGGTCTCATAGGTTAATCCTACGAGCTTTATCTATAAGGAGCGAAGCTCTCTCGTAAACCTCGTTTAACCCTCCGAGATTTGATGGCCCATAACCTTCTACTACGAATGAAGCGGAAGCTAATCCTAAAGCTGTAGACCATGTTAGATCCTCCCCTTTAATGTAGCCGTAGATTAAACCTGCTACGAAGCAGTCACCCCCACCGGTTGGATCTACGATTTTAGTCCTGTATGCGGGCATATGGAATGCATTCGAGCCTGAAGCTACATACACCCCTCTGCCACCGGCAGTTACAGCCACTATACCGGATATGCCACTAAGCTTAGATAACATCCTGTTTACGCTGCTGGAACCTACGATGACTTCAGCTTCCCTTAAAGAGAGCTTAATTACTTTAAACCCTCTAAGAGGAT
>JANXEK010000010.1:12876-40304 GCA_025058595.1 Candidatus Bathyarchaeota archaeon | reverse complement strand
AACCATCCTCTACGTCTAGCCTCCTCCTCGCTTAACTCTCCTTCTAAAGGACCTTTACCTACACGTGTAACATAGGATTTGAATACGATTATAACTTCATCCACCCTCTTAGGACCTACACCGACTTCACTACATATAGCCGATGCAGTCGTATCCCTACTAGTGACATAAGGGTATGTCCCATGTATAAGCGATAGGTACGTCCCCTGGGTGCCCTCTAGTAGAACTACGCCGTCTCTATCTAGAACTTCATTCACCCTTAGAGCTACATCATCTAGATAGGGCTTAAGCTCATCAATCTCTGAAACAAGTTTAGCTATACGTTTAACTCTATCCTCCTGTGCTGGACCCACACCTTGCCCGGTAGTCCCTATCCTCCCACCCTCGCTTCTATCCCTCTCTATATGTACCGATTCGATAACAGATGCTTGCCTATCTATCCAAATCCTTCCCTCCACTCCTGTAAGCTTAACCTCCTCTATGAATATCGACGGATTAACATTACATCCGGCTGCTAGACATAGCTTCGTCCTAGGGTTTACGAAGCCGCTCGGTACCATCCTAAGCCTATATGTCACGCCACCCCATACTACGGTATGCCCTGCGTTAACAGAGCCTGTCCTAACGTTAACATCTACACTATCTTTAACCGCTAGGTATGATGCTATCTTACCTTTACCTTCATCTCCGAAGAACCCCCCGACAAGCACTATACATGTCATACCTGATGCACAGCTCCAGATACTATCCCTCACCTTAGGGTTTCACTTAAATATAGCTTGTAGGGTCCAAGCTTCCCTCCGTAGTTAGCCGTAGTTATATATTTCACTCCATCCACATGTGAAGCTGCATCTATACCTACCCTAAGAGCCTTCCTCACAGAATCGAGTGAAAGACCGTTGATAACTATCTCATATACAGAATTCACACCCTCAGGTATCTTAGTATCCTTCACTAGACTTCTTATAGACGGACAGAAGAGGTGATTCGTAGACGCTCTAAGCTTATACTTCAAGCTTCCAACCTTAGAGCCAGATCTACATATACCTCCAGGGAAGGGGAGGATTACACCCTCCACCCTACTTATAGCTTCCACAGCTGCTTCAGCAGCTTTTAAACCTGAAGCTCTATCGCCTGCGAAGATTAGGAACATACCTCCTGCGACACCTCTAACTACACCTAAGCTTTCCTCTACGATGAATTCGCCTTCCATAACAGGTATACGCCAAACCTTCCTACCCGCTACCTCATCCTCCCTCTGGAATCCATCTCCGAAGGTCGATAAACTCTTACCTACCTTGAATCTCCTCTTCGTGTCTCTAAGGCCGTCGAATAGTGCCGTCGTAGGGCATGTAAGTATGCATTGTCCTATCCTAAATAGAAGCTGGATCCTAAGCATAACCCTATCGGTATGGTAGATCTGTGCGTAGATACCTGGTCTACCGTCGGGTGTATCTTCAGGCTTTACACCCTCAACCCCAGCTTCGGCAGGAGACATTATTATAGATGTAGCGAAGCCTGTAGCTACACGTCCAGCCGTTAAAGCCCATTCATAAGTATCGGCTGTTATCAAGAGTCTAGAAACCCACATAGGGAACATCTCTGTGAAGTCATCTATAAGCTCAGCTACACCTACCCTCACCTAGGACCACCGGAAATTTTATTCGAGAATCTAGGTTAAAGAATTTAACTATATAGGCTCCATAGAATCCATTATCTGAAGCATCTCCCTCTTCTTCTCTTCATCTACATAGACCGCTACGAAGCCTAGATGCGGCTGGCCATATATTACGAGAGATCCTATAGGCATGAGGATTACAAGCGGGATCACCGTAAGATCCTCCTCGCCATCTATCCAAACCCATACAGATCCATCATATTCGACGGCCTCCCTTAAAACCTCTATACACTCCCTAGTTATCAAGCCAGGTGGATTCTTAGCTCTAAATACTATATCGACGTTTCCAGTTATGCTTAACCCGGCTAAACTTCTCATAACCCTACCATCGGCTACATAGATCTTAACAGGTATACCTGCCGCTATAGCCATGCTAGATACGACATCACCTACGACCGCTACGGCTACAGGTTTAACCTCTTCTACGATACTCTTCATCTTCTCGATGTTATCCTCAGGTAAGCCTTCTATAAGCCTACCTACCGGCTTCTTTAATTTCTCCCTAAGCTCAGCTGTTAGCCGTCTATCGAAGATGGATACCCTTCGCAAGCCAGACATCCTCTCGGCTTCACGTTAAAATTTTATATAATCATTACTGCTAGCTAGATAAACTTGTAGCCGGGGTGGTCTCTCTGGGAGTATCATCTGAATATGTGGTAAAGGTAGAGGATCTACATAAGATATATCTGTTAAAGGGTGAGGAGATTCACGCTTTAAGAGGGCTCAACTTAGATATAGGTAAAGGCGAGTACATATCTATAATGGGTCCAAGCGGATCTGGTAAGACAACTCTATTCAACATGATCGGAGGGCTTGACGTACCATCCTCAGGACGCGTACTTATAGAGAATGTGGATATCGCTAAGATGAATCCTAAAGAGAAGGCTTGGCTAAGATGCCATAGGATAGGCTACATATTCCAGACGTTTAACCTAATCCCAGTATTAACCGCTCTAGATAATGTAGCTCTTCCGATGATATTCGCAGGCAGAGCTAAGCAAGAACGCGAGAAGAAGGCTAGGGAGCTTCTCGAGACTGTCGGTTTAGGAGATCGTTTGGAACATAGGCCAACCGAGCTTTCTGGCGGGCAGCAGCAGAGGGTTGCTATAGCTAGAGCGTTAGCTAACGATCCGGCTATAGTTTTAGCCGATGAGCCTACGGGAAACCTAGATCTAACGACCGGTTTCACCATAGTTCAGCTTCTATACAGGCTTAAAGCTGAGAAGAGTGTAACAGTCATATGCGCTACACACGACCTTAAGATGATAGATGTATCCGATCGTATAGCGTGGATAAGAGATGGGCAGATAGAGAGGATCGAAGAGAGAAGATCGGTATCGTTAACAGGAGAAGAATTACCCATAGAAGTATAACGGTTGAACCGTACGTTAGAGTTTAATGCTGAACTATATTATGGAAGCAGCTCTTAAAACCTTCATGGCATGCTACGCCTATCTGTTCGACTCTGAGAAGTATCGTATCGTAATCACAATCGAAGACTATACCCAGAACTCTCTGCACATTACCTGAAGTTTCACCCTTCATCCATAACCTATCCCTGGATATACTCCAGTAGTGTGCTAATCCCGTAGTTAAGGTTTTTATCAAAGCCTCCCTATTCATGAAAGCAACCATAAGAACTTCGCCTGTGTATGCATCTTGAGCTACGGCTACTATCAATCCATCGAATCTAAAACAGGCTTTATCGGCTATCTTTTCAGCGTCCTCCATCTTTAATTTCATCCACCTATATCCTCCTGAGTGTGGGCTTAAACCATATGGGTTAACCCATATAGGATTCTAACGTCTCCTCTTCATAAATTCTAGTGGTACAGCATCGGATGGCACCTTCTTATAGACGAGTAGAACTAACGTATGGAAGATAAGATCTGCAGCTTCATGGATCACTCCATGTTCACTGTTTCTAGCAGCTTCTTTAAGCTCTTCAGCTTCTTCGCTTATCTTACATACTATCGCTTCGATACCTTCCGCTATAAGCTTCGATGTATACGAGTCTTCTCTAGGATTATCCCTCCTATCCTCTAGGACCCTATACACCTCATCTAATATACTCCAACTCAAACAGATTCACCTTCCAACCTGGATTCGATAGCTTTACGATGCATCTGGAAGCCTTCAACTTCGGCAAGCTTAATAGCTGCTTTAGCGATTCTTTTAAACCCTTCGTACGATACATTCTGAACGGTTATATGCTTCATGAAATCGTATACCGAGAGCGCCGATGAGAACCTACCAGATCCCCCTACAGGCAATATATGATTCCCTCCTGTAGCGTAATCTGAAAGAGCTGCCGATGAAAAGCTACCTATCAACACCGTCCCACAACTTTGACACCTCTCTAGTAAGTCTACAGGAGGCTCCTTTAGATACACCTCTAGATGCTCAGGAGCATAGCTGCGTATGAAATCTAAAGCTTCATCGAGATCGGATGCGACAAGTATAGCCAACCCATCGATAAATATGGATTCTTCAGAGATACCCGAAAGATAGTTCTCTATGATCCTAGCCACTTCTAAAGCGTAATCCCTAGATAACGTCAGCAATATAGCTCTACTACCGGGGCCATGCTCAAGTTGAGCGATCAGATCCAGAGCTACATACCTCGCTCTGGCCGATCCATCGGTTAACACGATTATTTCGCTCGGACCTGTAGGCGCATCTAGTCCTACGATACCGTACAATAGACGTTTAGCTGCGGCTACATATACGTTTCCAGGACCTACGATCTTATCAACTCTAGGTATAGTTTCAGTACCGAAGGCCATAGCTGCTATCGCTTGGACTCCTCCTACCTGGAATACCCTATCTACTCCTACCGTAGCGAAAGCTGCCAACAAGTACGGGTTCAACCCTTTAGGTCTAGGTGGCGTACATACCACAACTTCACGTACACCAGCAACCCTAGCCGGAGCTGAAGCCATAAGAACCGTAGAAGGGTATGGATGTAAACCTCCGGGTACATACAACCCAACCCTATCCAACGGAATCCATCTAAACTCTAACCTAACACCCGATACGATCTCTAACTCGAAACCTCTAGGAAGCTGCATCCTATGAAACTCTAATAGTCTACCGTATAGTTCCTTGATAGCAGCGATATAGTCTTCGGGTACTGTGAACAAAGCTTCACGTATACTCTCCCTAGGTATCTCTATCTCATCTCTAGAAATCTTTACTTTATCAAACTTCTCGGTGTATTCTATAAGCGTGCGATCCCCTCCAACCTTTATATTATCCATTATTTTCCTTACATATTCTTCGACTTCAAAGTTTAAACCATAAATTCTCTCCTTACAGCGATTCGTCTCTGATAGGGTATGGATACTGATTACCATAACCATCTACTCATACTACAATCTAACAGATACCCCTCTCGAAGCAAGGTATAGCTTAACGTCTCTAACGCTATACTCGCCGTAGTGGAAGATCGAAGCAGCAAGTGCAGCATCAGCCATCCCATCTGTTAACACTCTATAGATATGTTCAAGCTTACCAGCTCCACCAGAAGCTATTACAGGTATACCTACGGCTTCAGATACGATACGAGTTAGCTCGATATCATATCCTTCTCTAGTTCCATCCGCATCTATACTCGTCAACAGTATCTCAGATGCACCTAGCTCCTCCACCCTGGCAGCCCATTCTACAGCATCTAAACCAGTAGACTTATTACCGCCGTATATGTAGACCTCCCATCTACCGGGAGAAACCCTCTTAGCATCTATAGCTACTATTATACGCCGACGGCCGAACAACGATGTAGCCTCCTCTATAAGAGAGGGATTTTCGACCGCAGCTGTATTTATGGAAACCTTATCCGCACCGCTTTCTAAAAGCACCTCGATCTGATCGATGCTTCGGATACCCCCACCGACGATCAGCGGTATACTTATGTTAGATGATACTCTCCGCACCATATCGAGTATGATCCCCCTTCCTTCGAGCGAAGCAGATACATCTAGTAACGCTATCTCATCAGCACCTTGTTCCTCGTATAGCCTAGCCCTTTCAGCCGGGTCACCTATAACTTTTAGATCGTGGAATCTCACACCCTTAACGAGGAACCCGCTCCTAGTATCTAGGCATGGTATTATACGTTTAAACACCATCTAACCTAGAACCCCCTTCCTACTCATACTTTTATCCACAGCTCTATCGTCGTATTCCACCGCAGATCTTAAAGCTATCCCTAAAGCCTTAAATAAAGCTTCAGCTTTATGATGGTCATCCAGCCCATAGAGGATTCTGGCATGTATATTAGCTCTACCGTTGTATGCTAGAGATTCCAGTATATGCCTAATAAGGTTGAGCTGTAGATCATGCACCCTATCGGATAGGAACGATGCTCTGAATCTAAGGTATGGTCTCCCACCTAAATCCACAGCTACGAAGGCCAAAGTATCATCCATAGGTATAAAGCTGAAGCCGAACCTCCTTATACCCTTCCTATCGCTTAACGCTTGATCTATAGCTTTACCCAAAGTTATCGCAGTATCCTCAGCTAGGTGATGCTCATCGAATCTATCTACGCATACACTCTTAACTTTGATATCTATGAGACTATACAGCGATAGGGTCTCGAGTAGATGGTTTAGAAACGATATACCTGTATCTATATCGGCTTCACCTGTACCATCTATATTCACGTAGACTTCTACCTTCGTCTCGAGAGTCTCCCTTTTAACAGATGCTATACGCATATCTTTAAAGCCTCCTTAAAATCTAAGGTCCCATCATATAACGCTCTACCTATAACCACGGCTGATACACCTAGCTCTCTAAGCTTTATGAGATCTACGAGCGAGGATACACCGCCAGCGTAGATTATAGGCGTATCTAGCGATTCTACTAGCATCTTAACGGTATCTACATCCACCCCTCTAAGCGTACCCTCTAGATCTATATTCGTGTAGAGGAAGCCTGCCAACCCCATATGGTCGAATCTCTTAGCGTAAGATAAGATATCCACAGGTGTCGATATCCTCCAACCCCAAACCCTAAGCATACCTTTAGATGCATCTAACGCTAATATAACTCTCCCCCCTCCGATAACATCTACTAGATCATCCACCAGCTTAGGTTTCTCGTATGCTACCGTACCGACTATAACCCTATCCACTCCCACCTCTATATAGTGCACGAAATCTTCTAGAAGTCTCAATCCTCCTCCTACTTGTACCGGTACTTTAACGGTGTCTACGATCTCAGCTATAACTTCGAAGTTGACGGGTCTACCCGTGGAGGCTCCGTCGAGATCGACTATATGTATCCTTGAAGCCCCCTCAGAAACCCATCTTAACGCAACTTGTCTAGGATCACCTATCCTAGTACCGGTGCCAGGCTCTCCACGTATACGTTTAACGCATACCCCTCCCTCTATGTCTACAGAAGGTATAACATACATACTACGGTAACCTCTAGAGTACCACACGTTCTATAGGTAATACCACTATATCTCTACCCCCAGCTTTCTTGGCTTCGTTTATGACGCGGTATAGGTCACTCTCAGAGACCACCGTATAAACCTCCCACATCTTAACCTCAGCTTTAACTTCTGCTATCGTAGGTCCAGCCATAGCCGGTAATACGGCTAGGACCGAGCTAAGCTTATCATCTGGTACATTCATCATGATAAGCTTCATCCCCTCAGCCCTGATAACGCTATCTAAAGCTAAACGTACTTCCTCCACTAGTTCCCGTTTACTCTTAAAGCTTGAAGGATTCGCTATAAGCCTAGCAGATGTATCCATAACTTCAGTTAGGATCCTTAACCTATGCATAGCTAGCGTAGATCCTGTACTCGTAACATCTACTATCAGATCGGCTATACCTAGGTATGGTGTAACCTCGGCAGCACCAGAAATCCTAAGTATAGATACCTCTAAGCCTATAGATTCGAAGAACCTCCTCGCTATATTAATATACTTTGTAGCTACTACGCTACCCGGCTTTACGTCTCTAAGGCTATCTACAGAATCTTCCGGAGCTGCTACTACTATCCTAGCCCGCCCATATCCTAGATCTAGAAGCTCTAAGACTTCTACACCAGCTTCCACGACGTAATCGTGGCCGGTTACACCTAGATCTGCAGCTCCTAAAGCTACAAATCCAGGAATATCCATCGCCCTAGCGAATATAAGCTCTATGTTAGGATTAGAAGTTTGGCTATAGAGAAGCCTACCGCTATACTCCCCTCTTAATCCTGCTTTTCTCAGTAAGTTTAACGTAGGCTCTCGAAGCCTGCCTTTATTAGGTACGGCTATCCTAACCTTCAACTACCCCACCCACCTGAAGCTATATCCATTAAAGCATTTAGGAACAGGTCGTTATCGCTAGGCCTACCTATAGAGACACGGAATAAGCATCCCTTACGCATACCGAGCTTGGACCATACCCTAACTGAAACCCCTCTCTGAATAAGTAGGGATTTAAACTCCTCCGGGTTAAACCCTAGCTTTGTACCATCTACCAATATGAAATTAGCTTTAGACGGGAATGGCTTAAGGCCAGATATATTCGAAAGTCTACCGAACAATTTATCCCTCTCCAAGATTATAGCTTCAACTACCCTTCTAAGGTGATCATCATCTTGAATAGCGGCTTCCGCTGCTTTTACGGCTAGAAGGTTAACGCTATAGGGTGATCTAACCTTCCTCAGATTATCCGATATCCATCTACTCGCTATAGCATACCCTATTCTAAGACCAGCTAATCCATATGCTTTAGAGAACGTCCTCAGGACTATTAGGTTCTCATAATCTTTAAGCATACTTATAGCTGTCTTGTCTCTAGAAAACTCTATATACGCTTCATCTATCAGAACCGGTATCCCATACCCTAGTATCTTAGCTATATCTTTTTCCTCTATGCACCCTCCTGTAGGATTGTTAGGATTGCATAGAGCTATCAACCGGATTCGCTCTCTAAACATATCCAGCATACTTAGGAACGCCTCAACATCGAATACATAATCCTCCGTCATAGTATATTCGAGTATATGTCCCCCAGCTATACTCGCGTATACTTTATACATCGAAAAGCTTGGATTAACCGTAAGGATAGCATTCCCAGGATCTATGAACAGTTTAATCGTAAGATCTATAAGTTCATCTGAGCCTGAACCGAGTACTACGCATCCATCACCATCCAACCCAAGCTTACAGGCTATCGATTCTTCGAGCTTCTCATATTCCTCCCTAGAGGGGTATCTCCATAGATCCTTTAAGCTATGTATTAACGCCTCATAGACTCTCGGAGACGGTCCATAGGGATTCTCGTTAGCATCTAGTTTAACAACACTTTTACTCTCTCGCGGCGTTTCATACCCATGCATATTCAATATAGCCTTCCGTATCCTGATATTCTCTAGTGGGAACATTGTGGGATTAATCCTCAGAATACGTACTAATAAACGTTTCCGTATACGTATTCAGCGACTTCATGGAGAAGCTTCTCTAAATCCTTAAATCTCTCAGCTATAGTCGGACCGGAACCGAAACCTCTACATCCAACCTTAGATGAATAATCCCAGTTCAGATCTAGGATGAACACGTCGTTGATTAGCTTAACCGTTATGGGAAATAGCCGGCAATTAACAGGGCTCCATCCATACCTAATTCTGAGCGTGCATAGATAATCGTCTGTAAGAAAAACGCAATGCGAATCGACCGCTCTGATATAGTGTACATGATCTATGTAGATTACAGAGTCTCCATACCCCATACGCCTAATTTTCGATACCTCCTGTGGGTAGAGTTGAAGCGGTATAACGTTTCCGAAAGCTATACGACAACATGATCCGCATTTAACGCACTCGAATCTTATATTCGGGTCGAATCCTAGAATTATCTGCTGTCTCATTCCTAAACGCTCCGATCGATATAGGGATGGACATACTCATCGTAGCAGTTTGATATAAATATTACCTTTTAGCCTCTATCGTAGTATATACGGTGAGGTGCTATACGGTGATAATAGATTTCCATGTCCATCCGGTTAACGTAGAAGAGCTTCATAGAGCGAGTCCAGACATGACGACGGCTCTACGCGATGTGTATGGGCTTAGAATAGGTTTGCAGCCTCTAAGAGTATTCGTAGATCAGCTTAGATCTTTCGGTGTATCTAAAGCTGTCATCTTAGGCCTAGATCTATCTAGACTGTATGGTGTGAAGCTTCCTAGCAACGAAGAGTTGGCTAAGATAATTTCAGAGTACCCAGACCTGTTTATAGGATTCATAGGGTTAGATCCTTTAAAAGGTGATGAAGCATTAGATGAGATTGAAAAGTATATCGATAAACGGAAGTTTAGAGGCGTTAAACTGCATCCTTCTCTTCAAGGTTTCAGACCTGATGATGAGCGGGTATATCCTGTATACGAGCTGTTAGAGAATATCGGTGCAATACTTATGATACATACAGGTTTCTCGTGGAATACTCGTAGCAATCTAGGGTATAGCTACCCTCTACTTATAGAGCCTATCGCTTCTAAGTTTAAGGGGCTTAAGATAGTCTTAACACATATGGGTTGGCCTTGGATCTGGGAATCTATCTGTCTAGCTCTCCGTTACGAAAACGTATACCTAGATACTGCCGATACGTTTACAGGCACACCTAGAGAACATCTTAGAAGGGTTTTCGTAGAAATTTTAGGTGTTAGGTTTGTAGAAGCGTTCCTTAGAGATAAGGTGTTATTCGGATCGAACCATCCGCGTATGGAGTCTGGGAAGATAATAGAAGCTATACGATCCCTCCCTATAGGTAGTGAATCTAGAGAATCCATATTAGGGTTGAATGCATTACGCATCCTAGGCGGAGGAGATACGCTATGAAGATCTATGGTGAATATGTGAAAGTTGAAACTAGAAGGGGAGAAGATCTAGTAGATATAACCGATCTAGTATCTGAGATTGTAGGTAGGAGCGGGGTTAGCGACGGTATGGTTACGATCTATACGATGCATACGACAACAGGTATAGTAGTTAACGAAGGTGAGGAGGGGCTTACTAAGGATATAGTTAGATTCTTATCGAAGCTAGTACCTGAGAATGGAGAATATATGCATCATCATTTCTTTAGAGAGGATGGACGTATGGCTGTGAATGCATGGGCTCACCTACGATCCATACTGACGGGTATGCATACATCGCTCCCCGTATCTGATAGAAGGATCGTTATAGGTATGAGGCAGAGGGTATTCCTTATAGATTTCGATGGTCCTCAAGCTAGATCGATATACGTACAGGTGATCGGCATCTAGTAGTCGATACCCTCCCTATTATCACATGTGAAGATTACATCGAAATCCGCTCCTTCAATACTACGAGTATCTCGTATCGTGGGAAATTCTCTAAGTTTGAATACCCCCTATTTCTAACCCGCCCTAGTCCTTCCTCACCCTCCATTTAGCTATCTTTCCTAATCTATCGTATAAATCCACCGTATTCTAACCTAAAGCTACCGATAGCTAAACCAAGTATAGTACTCCATATGAGAGAAGGTATTCAAACTTTACAGCCGAACCCTGCTATGATCGATACAGGATTTCACGTAAAGCCGATCTTATAATAATCGCCGCTCTTACGGATATAGGGATAACTATCTGTATGAGATTATCGGAGAACATAGGAACGGGAGGAAATTTATTATGGCTTCAGATAGATCTACGATCCTTATACATCTGCCGTAATAGCTGCTATATGGACTGTCCTCCCGATATACGTCTCCCCCTCTAGATGGCCATCTATACTCAGCCTTAGAAAGCGTCTTCACCAATCTACCGAGTGGCACTCCTACGATTCAGCCTGCTACCGCCACTATGCCCATCTTAGCTGCAACCCATAGTATATCAGTATATACCTCCATCAAACCTATCCTATTATTACATTCTCAGTCTAAGTTAGAAATGTTAAGAGGATCACGGTATGTATAGCCCAAGATAGGTTATCTCTCAAGTATGAAAGCTCTACTATAAACTGGGATTTCTTCGACTTTCTGTATAAGCATATCCATGTACCCTCCTACACCTATGAACGTACCCTCCTCCTCGATCTTATCCATCGTATAATCCAGCTTATATTCTTTCTCAGCGTATAGAGTAAACAACGGATCCCCCGGTTTGACTGCATCCCCTACCTTCTTATGCAATTCTACACCAGCGCCTTTATCTTTAGGTGCCCCTAACGATCTAGCAACCTCTACAAGTCTATTATTATCTATCCATAGAACTATACCACTCCTAGTGGATCTGAAAGTGTATCTACACTCACCTACAGCTACGTCTTCAGGCTTAATAGCTGGATCTCCTCCCTGAGCTTCTACGATCTCTCTAAGTTTAGATAACGCTGTACCCCTCTTCACCGCTGCTAAAGCTGTGTTATATCCATCCTTCTCGCCTACAGATTCTAGAAGCATCCCCGCTATATTGCACGCCTTATCTAGTAGATCAGGTACATCCTTAGACAGCGATAACAATTCTAAAGCTTCTCTAGCTTCCAACGCCGGACCTACGGTGAAGCCTACAGGCTGCTCACCATACGTTATGCAACACTTCGCCTTTATACCTAGTAGATCGCTTAGTCTTATGAAATCTTTAGCTAAAAGGTTTGCTTCACCTATGGTTTTCACCTTCGTACCTCTCCCGGTCGGTATATCTATAACCAGATGTTCGGCCCCAACTGCCTTCTTCTTAGCCATAATGGATGGTAATAGTAGCGGATCTATCTGTAGAGGTCTCTCGATATTCACGAAGATATCGTCTGCAGGAGCTAGATGTAAAGCTCCACCCCAGACTATACACCCCCCAGTCCTCTCTACGACCTCCTTCATCTCGCTTATCGATAGGGATACAGGCATTATAGCCTCAGCTCTATCAGCTGTACCAGCCGCTGACGTTATAGCTCTAGACGATGTTTTAGGTATAGTGTAGCCTAAAGATGCTACTATCGGTACTACGATCAGAGTGGTTTTATCCCCAGGTACACCTCCTATCGAGTGTTTATCGAGTACAGGCTTCTTTTCCAATTCAAGCCTTTCACCGGTAGCAACCATAGCTTCAGACATAGCTGCAGCTTCTTCTAAGCTTAGACCATACATATGTAGGCTTGCTACGAATGCCGTTATCTCTACTTCGCTTAGATTACCGTGAACGACATCGTACACTATCTCGTATATAGCGTTCCTATCTAAGCTTCTACCTCTGAGCTTCTCCCTTATATGCTGTATCGAGCTGGGTGGAGGTGAAGGTTCCACGTAGACTTCAACCCCTTCCTTCAATCCTAGGTTCGATGTCACCTCTCTATATGTCCCTATCCATCCGTGATCTATGAAGTAGCTCGTAGTGTTAACTATAGCTGTTATAACCTTATTGTCGAACCTTACCTTCACTCTGCTTAAGCTCTTAACCCCTAACTCCTCAGCATCAGCTTCGTTGAGTATAACTATCCATTTACCACCAGCCTCTAAGCTTAAAGGTTTAACCCTGAACCTCAAAGCCTATAAGGCGTTCTAATAGAAATAGGATTTAAACGTTAATATGGTATGTAGAATCTATGAACCAACATACTCCTGCTTTATTAAAAGTATCCACGGAGTTAAAACCGCTAACAAGTTTAGCGGAAGAGGGGATAGATCTACTACTATATTACCGGTCCTGAATATTAATAGCCATACCGCGTACGCTAGGATCGAAGACATTATGTAGCATGCAAGTAGTCTAAAACATCGAACGCTTCCAACCTTTCTCCTAATAACGTAGAAGGATAACGGTATAGATGCTAGAGCTAAAGTGTAGCATAGAGCTAATACTAGTAGACTTAGATATTCAGACATACCCAGCCATAAACCTTAACTGAGCTATACGATCCATAACCTCCACCGCTCTCCTCTCTAGCCTATACCTCTTTTCTCTATACTCATCTTCAGATATAACTCCATCTCTACGCTTCTCCTCCAGCTTCTTAAACTCCTCAATTATCCTCTCCTTCTCCTCCTCTAGTTCCTCCAACTTCCTCTTAACAGATTCTGTATCATACATATCTTAGCTACCCATCCCAACGTCATATTCACATGTATACTATGCCTGTACTACCTGGAATATTCTAATCCTATTATGCCCACCGACACATCTAACTACACCCTTCGATTCCAGCATCTCTAGGTAATCCTTAGCTACGCTTAACTTTATGTTATACTTAGATGCTAAACCGTATGGTGTTATGACCTTCATCTTCCTAATCTCTTCTATGAACTCCTTACCGCTTAACCCCGGAGCATCTATAGCCGAAGTTTTCTTCTCGCTTTTCGTTTCATCCTTTCCACGCGGCTTCTTCTCTTCCTTAGCAAGCTGAGCTTTCAACATCTGAGATATAGACTTCTTCTTGGTACCGCCCATATCTACTGGCACCTCTCAAGCCATCTAATCTTTAGTAGGGTTAATTAACCTTTTCCTTCTATGCTTAAATCTTAAGATAGGCGGTAGATATGAGAATACTCCTACCATATGGTGAAGGAACGATAGAATTCGAGATACCCGAGAATATAGCATGCTATACTGTATCTTCGAAGCTTCCGATCGGAAATACTATCGATCAAAGTAAGCTTATCGATGAAGCTTTGAGTAATCCTATAGGTGTACCGAAGCTGGATATGGTTCTAAAGAGATCAGATAGGATATGCATACTTATCACCGATAGGACTAGAGCTACTCCGAATAGAACGATACTACCCATCCTCTTATCCCATATAGAGAGAGCTAATGTGGATAAGGGTAACATAGATATAGTCGTCGCTAATGGTTTACACAAACCTATGAGTAGATCGGAGCTGGAGGAATTCCTTGGAAGCCATATAGTTTCGGAGTATAACGTTACGAATCATCTAGCGGATGATGGGGATTCGTTGAAATATATAGGTAGGACTAGGTTTGGTACAGAGCTCTACGTGAATAAAGTTGTAACAGAATCGGATTTCAAGATAGCCGTCGGGCTTGTAGAACCGCATTTCTTCGCAGGATATAGCGGTGGTAGGAAGCTTATACTACCCGGTGTATCTGGGGTTAGATCGATATATATGAATCATAGGTTTGAGATGATAGCTCATCCGCTAGCCGATTATGGATGTATGGGTGGCAATCCTGTTAACGAGGATATGATGGAGGCAGCATCTATGGTTAATCTCGAATACACCGTTAACGTCGTCATGGGTAAAGATAAGAGTATAGTCTATGCATCTTCAGGAAATTTCACGGAAGCGCATCGTAAAGCTGTAGATCTTCTAAGTTCGATGGTATGTATAAAGGTACCGTTTCAAGCTGATATAGCCATCACGACTAACGGTGGGTACCCGCTGGATAGAGATCTCTATCAAGCCGTTAAGGGTATGGTGACAGCTTCTAGGATTACTAAGGAGGGGGGAGTGGTGATAGTTGTATCTGAATGTAGAGACGGTGTAGGTCATAGTGATTTTAAGGAGCTTGCATCCATGTATAGAGATCCATACAAGATTCTCGAATACATAAAAGTTAACGAACCTCTAAGAGATCAATGGGAGGTACAGAAGCTCGCTCAAGTATTATGCAAGAACAGCGTAATATTAGTGTCTAGAGGTATACGGGAGGAGGAAGCGCTTAATATGAATCTTATGTATGCTTCAACCGTGGAGGAGGCGTTCGAGGAGGCGCTAAGAATCGTAGGCAGGTCTAATATTAAAGTTGTATCTATACCTGAGGGGCCTTACGTAATACCTATGCCACCATCAGCCAGATAAGCTTCTAGCTGTCTCGATTATGAGCTTCGTATATTCTTCAGCTAGCTTCTCAGCTCTCTCGTATGATGGTGCTTCAGCTATAACCCTATATATAGGCTCGGTCCCACTCGGTCTTATAAGCACCCACTCCCTATTATCGAGCCATATTTTCAACCCATCTACCTTCTCCACCTTTATACCTATATCCTTAACCTTCTCTTCTAATATGGATAGGATCTTATGCTTAAACTCATCTCGACATTGAACCCTCCTCTTAATTATATGGTAGACCGGGAGCATCGATAAAGCTTCGGATAGCTTCATATCCCTCACCGCAAGTATATGTAGTATCAGAACTGTCGTTATCCCTCCATCCCTTACAGGTTGATGAAGCCCATAGAATACCCCCCCATTCTCCTCCCCTCCCAGTTCTGCGTTCAACTTCTTCATAGCCCACGATACATCTACGCTTCCAACCTTAACTCGTATAACCCTTCCCCCCCTCCTCTCAGCTATATCGTCTACGACCTGCGATGTGCTTACAGGTGTTACCAATATCGCTCCAGGCTTCTTCTCCATCACGTAATCTTCTATCAAAGCTAAACTCCTATCTCCAGGGTGGAATACGCCCTCCTCATCTACGAATACAGCTCTATCCCCATCTCCATCGTAAGCTACACCTAGATCGGCATCAAACACCTTAACAGCTTTGATAAGCCCACTTAGATTTTCTTCAGAGGGTTCTGGAAGTCTACCTGGGAACCTTCCATCTATATGATCGTTTATAGTGTAAACCTCGCATCCTAAAGCCTTAAGGATATGAGGGATCGTCAGCGAGGATACACCGTTACCCGGATCTACCACCACCCTGTATCTATGCTTAGCGATAAGATGTCTATCTACATGTCTAATTACAGCTTCGATGTATCTTTCTATAGAACCTGTAACGTTTCTAACCCTACCTACCATATCCCATTCTGCAAGCTTATAGCTCCCCTCAAAAAAGATGGATTCTATCTTCTCCTCTCCTTCACGCGGTATTTCGACACCATCTGATCCGCATACCTTCACACCGATATACTCTGGAGGATTATGGGATGCCGTGAATATAACGCATCCATCCACTTCGTTAAACCTCGCATCATATTGAATAACAGGGGTAGGTGCCAAGCCTAAGTCTAATACTTCGCATCCCGCTGCGAGTAGACCTGAAACCGTAGCCTCCTTCGCTATAGGGCTTCCGATCCTTCCATCCATACCTACGAGTAGCCTTCCACCTTCAAAGTATGTTCCTATGGCATACCCCAATCTAACTAGAGTCTCTACGCTTATACTCTTATTGAGTATACCCCTAACACCGTTTGTACCGAATAGTTTACGCATACTCACTATTATTGTTTTAACGATAGAGCGAATAAAAAACGTTTCCAAGATGGTTAGATAGAGAATGTAAATGTAACGATCGAATTCAGTCGAACATTATCGGAGCCCCTTCGTGATGTATCTAGGATCTTTTTTACGCTTTCTCAGGTTTTAGATCCTTATTCAGGTATATGGAGCCTTAGCTAAGACACCATTGATATACAGATAGATTTTCCCTCGTCTATCATGGATCTGATATATCACCCGTCAATCTTCTCGTATAAGATGGGTGTGCTGTTATGTGAATAAACGTCTACTCGAATTCTTCTAGGTGGTTATAGGATGAGGAGGAATCTTCGAGATATATAGGATGGATGAAAAATATCGGGTAAGCTAGCTGTACGTTCCACACATGTAAGCTCTTAAGGGTTAAAGTCTACTATACCTTTACTGGTTATTCATGCTATGAGTAGGCGAAACTCTATGCGCCTCGTAACGGTTAAGCTACCGGAAGCGGTAGTGGAAGGTATAGATGAGCTCGTCAAGACAGGCTTCTACTCCAGTAGAAGCGCCGTTATAAGAGCTGCTGTGAGGGATCTATTGAGAAGAGAGTTATGGAGAACATAGGGTGGAATCGATAATCTTCACCAACCTCCTAGCTTCCTCCTCCGGATTCTGAGAGTAAAGTATGCTCCTACCAACTATCACATACTTAGCTCCAGATTTCAACGCATCGACGATAGAACCTCCTTGAATACCTACTCCCGGTGAATATATGGGGATATCCTCCCCCAATATACCGTAAACCTCGCGTATAATATCGGTTCTCGTAGCTCCTACCACCACCCCGTCGCATCCCCATCGCAGAGCCCTATACGCGAATACTCTGTAAAACGGCTCCGCTCTACCATCCTCCAGTGTGATCCTACCATAACCTTCAGATGCACCTTTATGACTCATATAGGTCAAGAGTATTATCCCACCATATCTAACGCTAGCTTCTCTAACTATCGTATCCACTCCATCCATCCAGCCTATAAATGGATTCACCGTTACAGCGTCGAAACCAGCATCCATAAGATACCTTACTGCAACCTCGTTCGTGGAACCTATATCGTTAAGTTTACAATCGGCTATACATTGTACCCCAGATTCATGTGCTCTGGAGGTTATCCTAGATATATCGTGTAGGCTTAACGGTAGTAGGAGATGCCAGTTCAATTTAACTCCGCATATATAGTCGGATAATTTCTCCAGCATCTCTAAAGCATAGCTTTCAAGTTTAGATATATCTATACCGGTCGGGTCTAAAGAAAGTATTAGCCTCGTTCCCTTACTAGTCGCAGCTTCTTCTATACGGTGCTTAAACCTGTTCATGACAGGTTAGCTTTATGCCCCTACTTGAAGATAAATCTACATTAGATTATGAGCGTTAGAGTCGGATGCTGCGGGTTCACGGTAAAGGGCGGTAGGAAAGCATACTATAGGCTATTCGACCTAGTCGAGCTTCAATCGACATTCTATCAGCTTCCAAATCCGGATACAGCTAGGAGTTGGAGGATGGAGGCTCCTGAACGATTTGAATTCACGTTGAAGGCTTGGCAAGCGGTGACTCATCCGCTGGATAGTCCTACTTGGAGGAGGGCTAAATGGAGGCCTCCTCTGGAGAAATCCTCGAGATACGGCTGGCTGAAGCCTACAGAGGAGAATTTAGAGGCGTGGAATAGGACTGCGGAGATAGCTAGGATCTTGCACAGTAAAATCGTGGTTGTTCAATGCCCGCCATCCTTCCAAGCTACTGAGGAGAATGTATCTGGTCTAAAGATGTTCTTCAAGAAAGCTTACGTCGAAGGTTTAACTATAGCATGGGAGCCTAGACATAGCTCATGGACTCAAAACCTTGTTAGATCCATATGTCTAGAGCTTGGTTTAATCCACGTCGTAGATCCATTCAAAGATAGATGTGCTACCGAAGATGTCAGTCCAGTGTATTATAGGCTTCACGGTTTAGGTAGTAGACCCTACGTATACAAGTATACAGATGAAGATCTAAGAACCCTGTACGATCGATATATAAGCCCACTCTTAGAGAGGGGTGTAGAAGTCTATCTATTGTGGAATAACATGTACATGGCTCAAGATGCTGAAAAATTCAAAAAACTATATGTAGAGACAACATAGTACAGCTAATCTATATAAACCCTATACCGCTATGTTCACCGGAATTAACCAGAAATCTAGCCTAAACCCTAAACTATGGGTATAGCCGAGCGAGGAACATGTTCAAAGGAAGTCGTAAGATAACCCCTGCAACGGGACTGGATTAAATGTAGCCTATAACCTGATACGACGAAGCTGTAGTAGTCGAGTGATATACGGGTCTCAGCTATAAAGATATCAAAGCTCTCCGCATACGCAGAATACCTCTCTACAGATATCGTACAGCCTATCTAAGCCTATACCGGTTTTGGCCGATACGGGTATCACGTTACCTATATGCTTAGAGTATCTCTGAGCTAGGTTTGCTAGCGCTAAAGCTATATCTGTAGATACACCGAGCCTCTCCTTCGTTATTCTATCTATAAACTTTTCTGGATAATTCAGTAGCGTTAGTACTGCTTCAGCTTCTGGTAGATCTGATTTATTTAAGATAGATACGCATGGTATACCAAGCCTTATCTGTGTAGCTACAGCTAAGCTTAGAGCTACGGATAGATCTGAAGCCGTCTTTGCTAGTATCGGATCGAATATATACGCGGCTAGGATTCTACCGATCCTTCTTAGGGTTTCAGCTATAACCGGACCTGTATCCCTGAATACGAATATCTCCATTTGCCCAGGTGTATCTATCAACGTAAACTCTGACTTTATCTTAGAGATCTCCAAGGCTATTATACCGCTATACTCTTTCATAAGTTCAGCCGCCTTTATAATCGCTCCGTTAGGTCCAAGCCTCTCCTTTCTCATTAGATCGTCCACGGTGAATAGGCTTCTGATATCGAAGTCAGGTTTAAACGGTGTATGCATACATCCGGGATCTAGGTTTACATAGCCGACGCTAGCTTCTATCTCCTTCTCCAGCCACGATCCGAATGAGTATGTAAGACTAGATTTACCCGAACCAGCGGTCCCTATGAACAATATATACATAGCTCTAGCTTAAGGTCATAGTAGAATTCTACACGGTCTATCTAAGCTTTTACTCTACCATACCTATTTGGATGATGTTTATAAGCCGGTATTATCTTTTATCCAACATAGGTTTGAGGGTATGTCATCTCATGTTCCTCTCAGAAAGGTAGTAGAGTATGTATGGGAGATACCTAGAGATTTTAAGCCTGGTATGCGCGTACCATGTAGAATATACGCCGACGAAGTTCTACTAGAGAAGATGAAAAGCGATATGACTCTTATACAGTGTGCGAACGTAGCTTTTCTTCCAGGCATCTACAAATGGTCTTTAACCATGCCTGACGGGCATGAAGGCTACGGCTTCCCCATAGGAGGTGTAGCCGCTACAGACTATGAGGAGGGCGTTTTAAGCCCTGGAGGTGTTGGCTACGATATAAACTGCGGTGTACGGCTGATTAGAACCGAGCTAGATGTAGATGATATCAAGCCTGCACTAGGTAAACTGATAGATCTAATCTTCTATTATGTACCATCAGGATTGGGTAGTAGAGGTAGGATAAGGGTTACTCAAAGCGAGCTTGATAGAGCTGTATCGGAGGGTGTAGCGTGGGCTATAAAAGCTGGTTATGGATGGCCTGAGGATGCTGAGAGATGTGAAGAGGAGGGATGTATGAAACTAGCTGACCCCACTAAGGTATCTTCCATCGCTAAACAGAGGGGCGTAGGTCAGATAGGTAGTCTTGGAAGCGGGAACCATTTCCTGGAGATAGACATCGTCGATAAGATCTATGATAGAAGGGTTGCACGTAGATTCGGTATAGATAGAGAGGGGCAGGTAATGGTGCTAGTCCACACCGGTAGTAGAGGATACGGTCATCAAATATGTAGCGATTATCTTAGGGTTATGGAGAGAGCGGTGCACAAATATGGTTTAAAGCTACCGGATCGTGAGCTTGCATGCGCACCTGCTAAAAGCCGAGAGCTCGAAGATTACTTCGCAGCTATGTCATGTGCATGCAACTTTGCATGGGTGAATAGGCAGCTTATAACCCACTGGGTAAGGGAGGTTTTCAAAGATGTAATTAGAAGGGATCCTGAAGATCTAGGCATGCATCTAGTATACGATGTAGCTCATAATATAGCTAAAATCGAGGAGCATACAGTCGATGGAAGAAGGGTAAAAGTCTTCGTACATAGGAAAGGTGCTACTAGAGCATTCCCGGCAGGGCATCCAGATATACCTGCAGAATATAGGGACGTAGGTCAGCCTGTACTTATACCTGGGAGTATGGGTACAGCATCATGGGTCCTCGTAGGGGATCCTAAAGCTATGGAGATAAGCTTTGGGTCCACAGCTCATGGAGCCGGTAGGGTTCTAAGTAGGGAGGCGGCTAAGAAAAGGTATCCAAGCAGCGATGTCGTGAGTAAGCTAGAGAAGCAGGGTATAATCATACGTGCTGAGAGTATGGCGGTGGTAAGCGAAGAGGCACCTGAGGCATACAAAGATGTAGATAGAGTAGTCGAGGTAAGCCATAATGTAGGTATAGCACGCAAGGTTGCACGCTTACTACCCTTAGCCGTCGCGAAAGGCTAGATCATCAATACTGTTTATGGATAGCTACTACTCCTGCAAGCACTGTAAAGTATCCCCTGGCTTAAATAGAACCTTCCCAGAAATATCGAAGCGATTCTTCCGTCAGATTCCACACCGAACCGTAATGATCTTATAGTTATACTTCTAAAGATAGACTCGGGGTAACATCCTTCACCAATCTAGCTTTATGCTTCTTATCAAATTAGCTACCACCATATCTTCTAACCTTAGCGTAGAAACATTATGAACGATTTGAAGCTCTCCCTCTTCTCCTAAGCTTCATCATATCCATCGTGTATACGTGACCTAAACTATACCTTAAAGAATGTATGGGTAGATGCTTATGATAGATTGGTCTCCCTACCATCGAATCAATGTTGAGTTTCTCTAGAGGTTCAAGAACTACGTGACTATCTCCTCTAGGATGCACAACCATAGCCTTGTAGATGAGAATCAAACTCTTAATCTCATCGCTATATCGACATATCTAGCCAGCTCAGATTATCCTAGAAATAGGCTTATGAGGGAGTGAATGCTCACGTTCTTCTGTCGATTCCATGACCAATTAGCGGGGCATACACTTCAGAGACTTTAGGATGTAGGGAACATGTATGGCGAACCTATGAATATAGTTTACGAATCCATCAACCTAGCGACGCAGAGGATATTCTTAATGACAGATACGGGTTAAACGGTATACTAGAGGTGCCCGATCTGAAGTTAAAGAATGATTACTTTACTGTGGAAGCAGACCCTGGAAACGGCGGTATAGGAATGCCTACGATAAGAGGATCGGTGTGAATATATTCAAATGGTATGGAGCTTCGCCCATAATGTTAAAGGATGAAACGATACACGGGGTTATGGGGTATCCGCCTATAGATACGAGGATGGTAAGTTTAAGAATGCTGAAGCTTAGCTAATGGAATCCGATCCTGTGAGAGCGGCCATCAGTGTTAAGGCGAGCGTACTTAGGAATTTACCCTATTCTCACTATAACCGGCATAAACCTAGTGTAGAGAGCCAGTATAGATTAAGGTCTACGTATATAGATATGTACCGCTATCCCACCTGGCGATTGGAGAGTAGCTTTCGATAGGGTAGCTGAGAACCTAAATATGGGTTCCTTTTATATAGCCGAAGATCAGGATACAAGCCTCCTACCAATTAAACTTTCACCGATAAATGTTGAACAATCCAACACGGTACCACCGGTTTTAGAGTTATCTGAGAAGCTGGGCGATCTAGTGTCGAGGCTAGTCGAGTATTGCGGAGTCGAGAGTGAAATCGCTCGAAACAAGGATCCGTAGCTGAATGCGATCTACTAGGAGCTGTGCTATAAGACCATTAAGGATGTACGCTTATCTCTACTCATACCTTAGAGCTGAAGCTATGTTAACACTCACTAGGTAGCCTCCCAAGATCAGCCCGCTTGGTATGATCGTAGAGAGTATGAAAAAGATTGCGTTAAATAGAACACTCGGCGATGGATAAATGGATATCGAGAACGGCGTTATACCACTCAAAAATCCTGAGAATATAGTTAAAGTTATAGGAATTGTAAATAAACACAGCAACGCAGAAAATCCGCCTAGAACGAGCAGCTTAAAAATTATAAATGAAATTCCTCTCAATCTACTCATACCCAACGCTCTTAAAGTTGCTATGACAATTCTCTCTTCTATTATATCTTGCCCAGCTATAGTAAATATTAGAAGAATCGACGTTAACCATGTAAAAATTATCATTACAGTCGCTGCGGATTGAAAGGTCTCTGTTAATACATCAGATAAGATATCTATAACTCCAGATTTATTGATATCAAATAAATATCCTGGAATACTTCTCCTAACAACTCTTGTTAAATCATTTATATTCGAATTTTCTTTAAATTTTATAATCATAGCATTAACCTTATATTCAGAATCATCTAGCTTCTGCATTATATGGATGGGAACTACTAAAAAGTTAAATACTAGATCTCTTCTAATTCCGACTACTGTTAAGTTTAAATTCAACTTTTCAGTTACTAAGGTTACATTATCTCCTACTTTAGCATTTAATGTTCGTGCTAGGTTTTCCGATAATATAACCCCACTTTCGTTACTTGTAAGGTATCTACCATTAACTAATGGATAGTTAAAACATGATGCATTAGCTGGCAGTCCTACGGATAAAATTGTATATTTTCCTACCTTGACATAGCGATAATAAGCAAATTCTAGGTTGCTTATGTTATCGATTAAGGGTTTCACCTTTGACATCAATAAAGATATATCGTATGGTCTATTTAAACATAGTATTAAATCGAAATTTAGAGAACTAGATGTCTCATTAAGTATATTGTGCTGAGCTTCATATGCTGAAATTAAAGTTGAATTAATAGTAACACTTACAGCTATAACTATCGTTATGATGATTTCACGATTTTTCTTTCTCGATATACTTCTTAGAGCGTATCTTACAAAATATGGGTATCTTTCAATTTTAATTTTAATCTTTGCATCTGTTGCTAATAATCCTGGAAAGCTTTTTATAGCTTGTATAACTGGAATCTTATTAACATATATTATCGGAGGAATGGTTGAAATAATAGAACATAATATTCCAGTAATTGTATAAAACATTATTAACGATATATTCTGGTTTAGAATATCTGGTAGAGAACTTATTACAAAGTATACTCCTTCCATGATCAAGCTTACGTTAGCAAACCCTGATAGGAGTGCTCTCGCTGCGATTATACCTAGAAACGATCCTAAGAAACCTCCGATTACTCCTATGATTAACCCTCTCAGGGAGTATGTAAATAGGATGGACCTATTCGAAGCACCTATAGCTCTTAATATCCCTATATCTTTGAACTCCCTTGTTACCATTAGATTCGTTGAAGTATATATTAACGCTAGACTGATAGCAAAAATTGAAAGTCCTATCAAAGATAAAAGTGAAACTAGGTAACTATAATATGACTTTGTTTCTATGAAAGGTATAACGTTTCCCTCTATAGATTTAGATACTGGAACCCTATATGATTTTATTTCATCATTCAATTCTTTCATAGCTTCAAAAACGTTATATTCTCTCTTAATTTTTACAAGAATCTGGTTTACTATATTATCTCCGTTAAGCATCTCTCGTAAAACTTGAATCGGGATGATGGCATATGCAACAGAGCTTCCATACCATCTAGGCATCCAGATAGCTCTACATGTACCGACTACTTTCACCGTTACATTTCCTCTAATGGTTTCGATCGATATCTGCCTTTCCAACACGTTTTCGCCATAATCGTGCTCCACAATTATCTCGTATCCTTCAGGCATTCTACCTCTAACTATGGTTACATTATTCATCTTTAATGGCAAATCTGCTCCTATAAGAAGCATATCTACTTCTCTCGGCCACCCTCTAGGATTATATGCTATAGTTTTATACGTTAATCTAAGCTCGTATTGCTCGATGTAATCTTTCTTGCTTAATATCTGTTCGACTATATCTCTAGATAGTATCCCTGTGCTAAGCGAGAAGTCAGCCATGTTTGCTTCCTCGATCGTCGCCTCTATCATTAATGGTATACTTCTTAATGCTATTGTAGTTCCACACATTAGCGTGATAGCGATAGCTAACATCATTATGGTTAGGAACGATCCTAGAGAATGCTTTGTTAGGCCTCTGAAGGAGTATCTAAGATAAGGTTGCATAACTATTCCTCCAGTATCTGGCCATCTACCAGGTTAACTATACGATCGGCTGCTTTGGCTATACGCTGATCATGCGTTACTATTATTAGCGTAGCCTTATACTCCGTGTTTATCTCGCTTAACAACTCTATTATCTCAGCCCCGGTTTTAGTGTCAAGGTTTCCGGTAGGTTCATCGCATAGCAGCAGTGGCGGGTTGTTTACAAGAGCTCGTGCGATAGCTACACGTTGCTGTTCACCTCCAGACAGTTGATGAGGGAAGTGATTGAATCTTCCTTCTAAACCAACCTTAAGGAGAATCTTCTCCGCCCTCCTCCTAGCATCCTTAGCTTTCAACCCGACTATCTCAGCTGGAACCATAACATTTTCTAGAGCCGTAAAGGTAGGGATCAGGTTAAAGAATTGGAAGACGAAACCAACTTTCTCGGCTCTAAAGCGGGCTAGCCGCCCCTCCTTTAACGATCCTAGATCCACTCCGTCTACGTATATCTTACCAGATGTCGGCCTATCTAATCCACCGATAATATTGAGTAGGGTGGATTTCCCGGAGCCGCTAGGACCTAGTATAGCTACATACTCCCCTCTCCAGATTTTAAGATCCACATTTCTCAGCGCTGTGATATTAATCTCTCCGGTTTTGTAGATCTTACTAACACCGTCAGCGACAACTATCCAATCCAAACGAGTATCCCCACCAGAAAAATCTTGCTTCTCCTTTCATCGGTATATAACTATAGCTCTACAACCTCTATCTGTATACTTGGTAAATCTATTATAACGGCGGTCTTCCTTCCCGATAAGTATCCGCAAGCCTCCCCGGGATTAACCAATACGGTATTACCGATCTTCTTAACCTCGAATTTATGCGTATGCCCTCTGACGATGAGATCATATAAATTCGATTTAGCTAATCCTTCGACTATCGCTTCGACTGTACCATGAAGAAGGGCTATCCTGACCCCCTTTAATTCGAGTGTTTGGAAATCTTCTATCGTATAGTTCATATCTTCTGCGGTCTTTCTAAGCATTAACCTCTCTCCATCGACATTACCGTAGACCCCTACTACTTTACATCCATCAACGACTAGGGTTCTCATAGTGAACGGAGCACACCAATCTCCGGCATGCAATATCGAGCTAACCTTTCTCTCCGCGAATATACTGGCAGCCCGTCGTACCGCTTCAAGGTTGTCATGCGTATCGGAGATGACACCTATCCGCATACCTAACACCGTAAACCTGTCATAGGATATATTCACAGATTAGCCTAATAACTTCAACGTTTAAGCTTTAATTCAGGCTGACAATATATAAATTGTTCACGAGTACGCTGGCTCGGAGGATTGATTCATGATAGAGGAGTATAGATTCGGGTCTATAAAAGTGGATGGAGCTAATTATACTCGAGATATAATGATACTTCCAGGTGGCCGAGTTAAGCCTAATTGGTGGCGTATCGAGGGCCACAAGCTTCACTTAGAAGATCTAAGGGATTTATTAGATGCTAAACCTGATATCATAATCATAGGAACCGGCTTCTACGGAGCTATGGATGTACCTTCAGAGGTAGTAGAAGCCATTAGAGGGCAAAGTATCGAGGTACTAGCTAGGAAAACCTATGAAGCCGTAAGATTATATAACGAACTCTCTTCTAAAGATAGACGTGTAGCTGCAGCTTTACATCTTACATGTTAGGGTCGATATTTTCTGGCTTAGCCGCCTCCCGCAGGTGGGAATATATCGATTCTATCTCCGTCGGCTATAGGTGTATCGAGACCTTTAAGTAGGCGGATATTACGTCCGTTGAGTAGAACTATGAAATGTCTATCGATATCGTTATCTACCAATATGGCGTTCTTAAGCTCAGGAGTGGATTCAAGTATATCTGCTAATCTTGCATAGTTCCTTTCAAGCTCTACGACTTTGGAATCCCATCCGGTCTTCTCTTTTAGGAGTGCGTAGACATATAACGTAACCTTCATGCCCACACATAATTTACCGCTATCATCAGATTAACGTTTCTCCTCCTAGATTCCTCCATATAGTCTTCATCTTTACCGCATCTATGTCGAGTAACGGTGTTTCACATATAATTGTAGGATTTATACCTACTTCTATAAGCGCTTCGGCTATCTGATCGAAATCCGGACCGTATGATCTCTCATCTAGGTTATGATGCTCCCTCTCACCACCTCTAC
>JANXEK010000010.1:0-12776 GCA_025058595.1 Candidatus Bathyarchaeota archaeon | reverse complement strand
ATACTCTATCCTAGAATAATGGTAATGCATCTCATTCCTAACGTAGTTTGAACCTAATGCTCTTTCAACCTTCTCTAGTATCACGAAGATATCGTTCTTATCCTTCATAGATCCAAGATCCCTAGCGTATATGTGAGCCCAATCTACTACAGGCCTTGCATACGAAGTTGTGGTTGAAAGTTCTAAGACTTCATCGATCGATCCAAGCTGGCTCCTCTTCCCTGTAGTTTCTAACCCTAGGTATAGGTTGGATAAACCCTCTACTTCCATCCACTCTGCGATTTCTTTTAAAGCTTTACGACATGTATCGATAGCATCCCTACGACTCTTACCTCCATAGTAGCCTGGGTGGAAGACGACTATACATGCAGCCATCCATGAGGCTGCCGTTAAAGCCGCTTTAAGTCTCTCGATACTACTCTTCACCACATCTTCCCTACCGGATAGGTTTATGAAGTATGATGCATGCATAGTGAGTTTGACTCTATACCTTTCAGCTTCCTTCTTCAAGGATTCAGCTTTACTTCTAGCTATCTGCGGCTTACCACCCCACCTTACAGCCTGATATTCAAATGCATCTAACCCCTCACCGTTTAGGTACCTAGGTATCTCAGCTATATCGCCGCTAAACCCGATAGGTTTACCTGCAGGTCCGAATCTAGCTATCGGCATACATCGAATAGTTCCTGCTAGTTAGAATTTAAGTTTCATCCAAGTAGGATTAACGTAGAGTAAATATTATTATATCGCCTCCTACACTTACAACATTTAGCTGATGCGAGTATGCCTACATACTGTCCATTCTGCGGAGGTAGGTTGATATACGATAATAGAGTTAGGTTATATACTTGTCAAAGCTGTGGTGTAACTTTAACGTTAGACGAGATAGTTATGGAACGTGAGAAGCTAGCTGGTTTAGCTAGAGGAAGCGATACGAAAAAGAAAGAAGCGCAAGGATACCTGAAATGGTGGCTTTCATCTAAAAAGCAATCGGAAGATTAAGTAGAAATCTTTAAACAAACGATACCGCAGCTTTAGTTGTAGGTGTAGGCTATAGCTATGTTTACGGTTGAAATCTTGAGTATAGGGAACGAACTTCTAATAGGTAAGATCGCGAATACGAACGCACAGTATCTTGCTAGAAGGATAACGGAACTTGGAGGTAAAGTTACGCGTATAATCGTAGTCGGCGACGACCTCGATGAAATAGCTTCTGCTATCAGAGAGAGTCTACGGAGATCTCCCTCGTTCATAATAACGACCGGTGGGCTTGGACCTACGTTCGACGATATGACGCTTGCAGGTATCGGTAAAGCTTTAGGTTTAGATATTGTATTGAACGAAGAAGCTTTAAGAATGATTAGAGAGAGATATGAAGCTCTATCTAAGGAGAGGGGAACGATTTTTGAGCTAACTCCTGCGAGAGTTAAGATGGCTATGCTTCCTAAGAATGCTGAACCTATACGTAACCCTACTGGAACAGCTCCAGCTGTTAGGTTGAAAGCCGATTCTACCGTGATCTATGCTCTACCAGGTGTACCAAGCGAGATGAAAGCTATATTCGAAGAATACATCGCCCCGGTTTTCGCTAAAATCTCTGATAGAGTATTCTTGGAAAGGTATTTGTTCATCGAAGGTATGCCTGAATCCTCGCTAGCTCCGATATTAGAGGAAACTATGGCTGCCTATTCATGTATATACCTGAAATCTCATCCAAGAATGGAGGAGGGGCGATCACATATAGAACTTCATATCACGATATACTCTGAGAGTAAGGAGAAGGCTGAATCCATATTATCGTCCGCCGTCGAGTATCTTAAGAAAGCTGTAGAGAAGAAGGGAGGGGTTGTTTTCGAGTAGGAGATCTATCGTCGAACTCTCTCCTCTCTACCAACCGATATATAGTTTCCTACGGATCTATGGAAAATGTTATGGAGAAAACTAAAAGGATGATATAACCCCACCTATCCATATACTCCTCGATTCAAGCTAGATATATTTATAGAGTTCAACCGGTTGTAGTTCTTTAAATCCTCCAACCTCTAGAGCTAGGTATCTCCTTATATCTAAGCATAGATGGCATTTCGATATGTATCCTTCATCTATGGGTTTATAGCCATATCCTTCCACTGATAGCTTATACAGTTCATGTATGCCTCCGGATAAAGCTTCGAGTACCGGTTTATCGGATAGATTTACTCCTTCCTCTAATATCTCATCTATCCTCCGAACATCTCCGAGAGAAATCCCACCGCAGTATCCAGGTATATAGTTACCGTAGCAATCGATATGTATATGCCACGGTCTAGTAAGCTCATCTAGACATCGTTCACCTAGATAGGATTTGAACCCCCTCTTACCATAGAATCTACTTAGCTTGTAACATAGACGGCCCATGGGGAGTATTATCGATGGATTAAGTATTTCCGTGATAGTATAGTTTTTAGCCGACGCAACTCTAAGATATTCCTCGAAACTCAACTTTCCCTGAACCCCTATCTCTTCTGCCTGTCTGTAGAAATATGGATGATAAACCATAGTATTCCTATAGCCGAAAACATCTAAAGCTATTTTGACGCATCGCTTCACGTTCCCGAAATCTACGTGTTCGAGCATGAAGGGATTCACGCTCACCAGGATACCATGGAGGCCAGACTCTTTAAGCATCATAAGCCTATTCCTTACGATCTCATCAGAGATGCACCAGAAGCAATTAGTTTCTACGAATATAGATGGTAAACCGATCTTAGAAGCTAACTCGACATACGATACGAGTAGCGGAAAGTTTATGAAGGGTTCACCCCCTGTGAGATGGAATCCATAGTTAACGCCGAGAATTCTATCTCCAACCCCTCTATAGAGCTGAGAAGAAAACGACGCTAACTTCTCGACAGCGAACCTGAATAGATCTCTATCCATCCATAGATTCTCCCATCTAGGTGAGCATGCATACATGCAATGCTTACATTCACCCGTACACCTATACGATAGTATTATACCTGCTGATATTGGCCTCTTAGGTTTAAGTACCTTCACTCCTAATCTGGTAGATACACTTCTAGGATGGTTTAAGTTTATCTGGAATGTAGGGTGATCTGATCGTTTACATAGTATATACCATTATAGCGTCTATATGTTAAAGTGTACGGTTAGGCGTCTAAAGATCGTCTAGGGTATTATGCCATAAAGTTTTATCTCGACTCTACGATGTCTATCCTATCATCTTGATAGGATGAGGCCGCCTTTCACGGTAGTACGTGGTAGATGCGTAGCTGAAGTCTGGGAGACTGCTGTCGAAGTAGTGTATCGTAGCGGAGTAGAGATAGATACGGAGTATGGCTGTAAGGCGAGAGAGTCTACGTTGATGATGATAGTGGAGGATCCATTCTCGGAGCCTAGGATCCATCCTGGGGATGTTTATGCGGTAGTCGGTTTGAAGGGTTATCTCGACGAAGTACTGGAAGGTAGGTTGGATTCGAAGGTAGCTGGTGGGAAGCTAGCGTATACCTATCATGAACGGTTATTTAGCTATGGATCAGAGGGGATCGATCAGATAGATTATATCGTGGAGAAGCTTCGAAATACCCCTTACACTAGGAGGGCTCAAGCGATAACTTGGATCCCATCTAAAGATCTAACGATAGATTCCCCTCCATGCTTACAGAGGTTATGGTTTAAAATATATGATGGTAAACTTGTACTTCAATCTGAGTGGAGGAGTAGGGATCTATTCCGTGCGGCGCATATGAATATGCTCGCGATGACAGAGCTTCAGAAGATGGTAGCAGATAAACTTGGATCGAAGGTAGGAGCATACTTCGACTTCTCGAATAGCGCTCATATCTACGATAAATCCTACGGCGATGTGGAACGGTTCCTTAAGACGGCATATAGACGAAGAGATGAAAAGTTTAAGGTGGATGTCTTTACGATCTAAGCTTAAGATTCGCTCAGCTCGAGAATAGAATAAGCTAAATCGGGTAAGATAGCCTTTAGACTTAGGAGGATGATCCTGCTCATAGTATTACTTCTCATCTTATTCTAGTCTAGAGCTGTCTAAGCTATGCATGTTTAGCGGATCCTATGTTTTACCTCACCGCGTTCATGCTGGTTACGCTAAGTATAATAATCTACTTAGAAGCAATACGTTAATATCATCGAGAATGTAGAGTGGTTTAGCCGGCACCTAATTCTACGTGGAATCATCATCCCTTGAAGGTCTGTTCGCCCGTCTCCAGGTGCCTTAAGCCCCAGAAAAATATGGTTTTCGAGGAAGATTAGGTTTTCGAATACCCTCCAGTATGGTTGCCCTCCTACACGTTTGCTTCAGATACTCTAGCCTTAGCTTCCTCCTCGTAATATCTAACCCAACTTTCGTCTAACGGTCTAAATTTAAATCCGTAGCTTATTATCCCTTTATCACCCTGACTAAATATCTTCCTAAAGCATACCTCGACCGGCATACCTATATATACATCCTCTGGGTTGCAATCGACGATCTGACTCATAACTCTAACATCGTTTTCAAGTTCGACTATAGCTATTATATACGGTGTATAGTATTCGAACCCCTCAGACGGCACCCTTATAACGGTGTAGCTATAAACCTTACCTCTTCCAGGTAACTCTACATCTACGATTCTACCTCTACGCCTACAGTTAGGGCATACCTCTCTTCTCGGGAAGAATGTCTTACCACATATCTCGCATCTAGATCCTATAAGCCTATATCTCTCCCTCCTCTTCCTCCAGTGGAATGGAACACCCAATATGGACATACCATATCACCTCCCGACTATAGTTACTACTACAGTAGCTCCAGATCCGCCGACATTCTGAGCTAACCCATACTCAGCGTTTGAAACTTGCCTCCCCTTCTCAGCTTCCCCTCTCAACTGCTTCACAAGCTCCACCACCTGCTTCACACCGGTAGCTCCCACCGCATGTCCACCAGCTTTCAACCCTCCATCAGTATTAACCGGTAACTTCCCTCCGACATACGTCTCCCCCTCCTCGTATAGCTTACCCGCCTCCCCCTTTGTAGCGAAACCTAGATCCTCTAACGCTATTATCTCAGCTATCGTGAAGCAATCGTGAACCTCTACCACATCTATATCTGCCGGGGATAGCTTCGCTATCCTATATGCATCCCTACTAGCTTCGATGGTAGCTCTTAGCGTAGTTATATCTTCACGTTCGAATAGAGCAAGTTTATCTGAAGCAACGGTGCAAGCCTTGATATAGATGGGTGTATCGGTATACCTCCTAGCTTTCTCAGCAGGTACTAGTATCACGCATGCAGCTCCATCGGATATAGGGCAGCAGTCATCTCTACGTAGAGGATCCGCTACCAACGGGGATGATACGACCCGTTCGACGCTTGTTCTGAATTGGAAGTGAGCGAAGGGATTCATACTTCCATGGTAATGGTTCTTTACAGCGACCTCTGCAAGGGTTTCCCTAGAAAGCTTATACTCGTACATATATCGCTGAGCTATAAGAGCGTAGAGACCTGGAAAGGTAGCTCCGAAGTATGCCTCCCATTCTGAATCCATAGCTCCCGCTAAAGCTAGCGTCGCCCTATCTGATGGGACATCGGTCATCTTCTCTATACCCCCTACGGCTACCACATCGTAGAGACCTGAAGCTACGGCTAGATAGCCTTGGAATAGAGCTACACCTCCAGATGCACATGCAGCTTCAACCCTTATAGCGGGGGTCGGGTTTAAACCTAGGAAATCAGCTATCAAAGCTCCTACATGTTCCTGGCCTACGAATAATCCTCCAGACATATTACCGAAGATTACAAGCTGTACATCCCGCCCCTGTATACCTGCATCCTCGACGGCGGGTACAGCCGCCTCCCACGCTAACTCTCTAAGACTTTTATCCCATCTCTCACCGAACTTAGAAGTACCTACACCCACTATAGCGACATCCCTCTTCTTATAAAGCGGAAACTCCACTAATACTCCACCCCCTTAAACATACGTCTAAGCTTTATGTAGGTCGCATAATCTAGGTACATCCTCCTCTCAAGATAGTAGCTTACAGGAGGAGCGAGCCTCCTCTTCTCTTCTATAACATCTGTTACTAGTAAGCTAAAGCTATCAGACCCAGCTCCAGAACCATAAGACGTCATAAGTATCCTCTGACCAGGTTTAGCCGTATCGAGGACAGCGGCTAAACCTATAAGGCTAGATCCAGAATAGGTATTCCCTATCCACTGAACTACAAGGCCTGGTTTAACCTTATCCGCTGGTATACCTATCATCGCAGCGGCTCTAAGCGGATACTTAGCGTTAGGCTGATGGAAAACCGCGTAGTCGAAGTCAGATGGCTTCAACCCGGCTTTCTCCATCAGACCTAGAGTACATTTAACCACATGCTCAAAGTATCCAGGTTCACCTGTGAACCTACCTGCATGCCTAGGATATATGTCTCCATCCCTACGCCAGAAATCAGGTACATCCTGCGTATACGAGTATGTGCACTCTATCTCGGCGATAACATTCCTCCTACCCACTATATAAGCTGCCCCGCCAGCGGCGGCGGTATACTCCAACGCATCCATAGGGCTTGCTTGAGCCGTATCAGCACCTATAGACATACCGTAATCGATATATCCTGAGGATACTAGACCCATACATGCCTGTATAGCGGCTGTAGCAGCTTTACAAGCGAATTCTGTATCGGCAGCCGTTAAGGATGGGGTAGCTCCTATAGCTTCAGCTACGGTCGCAGCCGTAGGTTTAACAGCGTAGGGATGCGATTCGGATCCTACATAGATAGCCCCTATACTATTCGGTGATACTTCTGGCGCCCTCCTTAAGGCATTTCTAGCAGCTTCCACGGCTATCGTAGCGGTATCCTCATCGATCGAAGGGACAGATTTCTCCTCTACACCCAATCCTTCACGGTAAGTGTTAGGATCATGCCCCCATACCCTCGCTATCTCATCGACCTTTATCCTCCAGATCGGTATATATACGCCGTACCCTACTATACCTACGTTCAATCCATCCACTCCTCCATCTATTATATTAAATACTTTATCAGAAGAGTTCAGGGTATAATAAGGTTGTTCTAGCATCGTTAAAGTATTTAGCTTAGATGATACATACATCGATGGTGTATGGCTATACTAACATCCCTAATGAAGCTACTAGGCGTCTATAGGATCTATGAGTGGTGGCTTTATCGACAGGTTAAGAACGGAGTTATCCCGCAGCATGTAGCTTTAATACTCGACGGGAATAGGAGGTGGGCTAGGGATAGGGGGCTACAACCTTGGATAGGCCATGAGCATGGTGCAAAGAAGGTTGAAGACCTCCTAAGATGGTGTCTAGATCTAGGTGTACCTATACTTACGCTATTCGTATTCTCCACCGAGAATTTCCATAGGTCTAGGGAGGAGGTTGAGAATCTGATGTCGATCTTTAGAAGGTATCTAGATAAGCTTCTGAAAGATGAAAATATACATAGGAATATGGTTAGAGTTAAGTTCATAGGTAGGCTAGATCTACTCCCTGAAGATATATCGAAGCTCGCTAAGGATATAGAGGAGTCTACGAGGGAGTACTCTAGTAGGTGGCTTAACGTAGCTATAGCATACGGAGGTAGGGTGGAGATAGTCGACGCCGTTAAGAAGATATCCGTTAAAGTCGCTGAAGGTTTACTGAAACCGGAGGATATAGATGAGAGGATCCTAGAAGAACATCTGTATACATCGTACCTACCTAAACCAGATCCGGATCTGATAATAAGAACGAGCGGGGAGGAGAGGCTCAGCGGCTTCCTACTCTGGCAGAGCGCATACAGCGAACTATGCTTCCTAGACGTCTACTGGCCGGAGTTTAGACGGATAGATCTACTGAGGGCTATAAGAACCTATCAGAGAAGAGAACGTAGATATGGTAGATAGCGACAGGGTAGTGTAACCCATCTGGATACCGGTATATGTGAGCTAGCTTTGAGATACATAATATCGATCATCGTATCCTTCTACAATATCGTCAGAGGGTGGTCGCGATAGCCTAGTTCTAGTTAACCTTCTAGATATCGATCTACGATAGTTCCATCCTTAACCTATAAGATACTGTTCGGATATAGTAATGTAGTGTCTCGAGGGTTATGACGAAGCTTAAACTACTACATACCGCTGATTTTCATCTAGGTGTATGGCCGGTAGGCCTTCCGATAGTTAAACGCAGGATTAGATTGAAGGATTACGAGGATCAACTATCTAGGATTAAAAACTATGCGGTGGAATCGGGATGCGAATTCCTAGTTATCGCAGGCGATATATTCCATACAGTTAAACCTTCAAGTCTCCTACTCGATATATTCGCTAGATTCGTATCTAGCTTAACTTCTAGAGGTGTATCGGTAGTCGCTGTAGCTGGGACTCATGATAAACCTAAAACGGAGGATACGCCATCATATCTTAAAGCATTATCCGATGCAGATATACCTCTATTCTACTTTACAGAGGAGCCTACGGTTATGCATCTAAAGGGGCGTATAAGCGGGAGGATCGTGAGATTCTCGATGATACCGTATATCCTAACTCCAACCTCTGATAGAAACGCGTCTAGATCTAAGATTATCGAAAGGGTGAGGGGTATCGTCGCGAGGGATGGGGATAGCTACGATTACAGCGTAGCTGTAGCGCATCTAACAGTAGATGAAGCCTATGTAAAAGGTCTACCTGCAGATATACTTCAAGAGGTTTCTATACCAGTATCGGTATTCTCTGAAGTGGATTATACGTGTCTTGGGCATATACATAGACATCAAGCCCCCTCTGAGAACGCCGTATACCCTGGATCTATAGAGCGTATAGATTTCGACGAGGAGGATGACGTTAAAGGCTTCATCCTAGTCGAGGAGGAGGGGGGCGGTCTGAGGTGGAGCTTCGAAGAGCTTCCATGTAGATCTATGAAGAGTATACCTAGCCAAGGATACATCGATCTATCTATCGAAGATAGCTTAGAGGATACGTTGACATCTCTGTTAAAGTCTTATGGAGACGTTAAGGATGCTATTATCCGTTTAAAGGTTAAGGTTAGTGAAGGGCGGCATATATCGTTCACGTCTATAGAGGACGTTATGGATAGGTTCGGGGTGTTCCACTGGATCTTAGATGTAGAGAGGGTTAGAATGGATCATCCTAAACCTTCTAGGTATAGCAGGCTATCCTCTCTAGAAGATCTTTTCAAAGAATATGTTTCGACGATGTTAGCTGGAACCCTAGACTCAGTTTTCACCGAGAACGTTATCTCAGAAGGATTAAAGCTTCTGGAGGTCGGTAGCTCTGAAGATTAACCGTATCTATATAGAGAATGTAGCTTCCTATGAAAGCTGCGAGCTTAACCTAGATAGGCTTGGAAGTAGGATAATAGTTTATGGGAGTACGGGAGCCGGGAAGACGACGCTCTTCGTAGATGCGTTAACAGCGGCATTCTTCAAAAAAGCTTACGGTGAATCGGATGCATCCTCTGCATGGTGGATTCTAAGATCTGGATCGGATAAGCCTGCTAGGATCGAAGTAGATTTCGAAGTAGAGGGTGTAAAGTATAGGGTTCAGAGGATTTTTCATCCGGATAGAAGGAGTCAAGCTTGGCTGTACGTTCTAGATGACGAGGGGAGGGTGCAACGTATACTAGCATCTACGGTGCAAACCGTAGATGTAGAAGTCGAGAAGCTTATCAAGCTTGATTACCGTACGTTTCTGTATACGCTTCTCATCCGTCAGGGTGAGGTAGCCGGTATTATCGGTAGGAGCGTTTCGCCTTCTCAACGTAGAGAGGTGTTCATGAGGGCTTTCGGTATAGATTTCGAGGAGCAGAGGGAGGAGGCTAAGAGGCTTAGGGATACATACCATGTTAAAGCCGAGCGGCTTAAAGCAGATATATCTAGGATAAAATCCTATACTTCGCGGTTAAAGGATCTGGAGAATCTCCTAGAATCCATCGAATCTGAGCTAAACTCGTCGCTAGGTGAGGTTTCTAAGCTTAGAGCTGAGCTGAACGAGATAGAGGAGGGTATCCGTAGGAGCGAGGATATACGTAGCTCGCTTAATAGGGAGCTCGGGAAACTCGAGGTAGAATACTCTAAGCTTAAAGGTTCAGCCGAGAAGCTTAGAGAACTTAAATCTAGGAGGGAAGCGTTCACAAGGAGTTGGGAGCGTTATCCAGTACTAAAATCAGAGATCGAGAAATTGAGATCTCGGATAGATTTTCTCGAAAAGCTGCGTGGTAGGATTATGGAGTACGAGATGCTGAAATCTAGGATCTCCTCTCTAGAAACATCTATAGGATTATCTAGATCTATGAAGAGGAGGCTCGAAGAGCTTAAGAACAGTTATGATGAACTCTATCGTCGGATCAAACTTCTAGAGAAGGTCGAGGAAGAGAAGATTACGGTTATGGATAGTATCGAGAGGATCCAGACGGAGATCGTAAGCCTGGAAGAACAGCTTAGATTCGCTATAGCATCGTATAGCGAGCTTTCTAAGAGCGATGTATGCCCCGTATGCGAATCTAAGCTTACGGAGCCTGTTAGAGAGAGTCTACAGAAACGTTTCATGGATGAAGCCGAGAAGCTTAAGCGTACCATAGATGATAAGAAGCTTATCTTAGATGTTCTGAGAGAGAGGATTAGAGAATGCGAAGCTAGGATCACAGCTCTAAGCCAAGCGAGGGGGGCTCTTAAACCTATAGAGGAGGAGATGGAGAAGATACGGTTCGAGCTAAGTAGGATACCGGTGAGCGAGGAAGATTATACGAAGGCTAGACAATCCCTACTATCGATCGAATCTGAGCTTAGATCCATACTAGGCTTCGTATACAGCGGGTTAGATGAATTCGATAGGAGGTTGGAGGAGATTAGATCAGTCTATCGATCCTTAGATGAGGAGGTTAAGAAGCTAGAGTATTCCCAGATGATCGTGAACGATATGGATGGTGAGATAGCTAGGCTCGAATACGAGACGATGGGTATCGGTAAGATCGGAGAAGCTATAGACGATGTTAGAAGGAGGCTTACAGATGTAGATTCCTCTCTCAAAGATATGTTGAGACGTAGATCTGAAGTGAACTCTAAACTCGAACTGTATATAAAGAGATGTGAAGAGTTGAAGACTAGGAAGAAAGATGTAGAGGAGAAGATCCATGAATGTATGAAGTATTCGGAAGAGTTATCTAGGCTTGAAGCAGAGCTTAAAGATGCACTACACAAGTATAATGTATATAGGATACTTTACGAGAAAGTTTTTCACGATAAAGGATTCCCTATGTATCTACTACACGAGATAATATCTTCGGTGGAGTATTGGAGCCGCGTATATCTATCGAAGCTTCTACCTAGAGTAGATTTGAAGATGGATATATCGCGTGACGGCGATATATCGATAAAAGTGTATAGCGACGGCTTCGAGAGGGAGCTTTCAACGTATAGCGGAGGTGAAGCCACCCTTATAGGGTTCGCTATAAGGCTTGGGATAGCTAAAACTCTAGCCGAGAGGAGGGGGGTGGAAGGCTTCAAGATGCTTATATTGGATGAAGGGTTTGGGCCTCTAAGCGATGAGTTCAGATCGCTCCTCCTAGATGTATTGAAGGAGTTCTGCGTAGACTACGAGAAGATCATAGTCATATCGCATATAGAGGATATACAGAATTCACCAGTGTTCACGAACGCTATCTACGTAGGTAAGGATCCATCCGGTAGAAGCTATATAACGATAACGAGTAGCGGATCGAAGAGCATCTAGAAGGAAGACTTTTATCTATACTCATACAGGATTAGGGTTGAGGCTATGCCGGTAGATGAATCTAAATTATCTGAGGAGGAGAAGGTAGTATATGATGCTTTAAGGGATATCTTAGACCCCGAATTCGGTTTCTCGATAGTAGATGCAGGCTTCATAGACGAAGTTAAAGTTGAAGATGGAAGGGTTAAGGTGGTCTACCATCTCTCAGCCCCCTTCTGTCCATCTATCTTCGCTCTACAGATAGGTTTGAATATAAAGTATAAGCTTCATAGTATACCGTTCGTACGCGAGTCAGAAGTCGTGCTTATAGATCACTGGCAATCTGAAGAGATAAATAAAGCTATAAAAGAGTATAAGCCTTAACCGGATCTACCTAGCTCCTCGAGAATCTTAAGAGCATCGGTTACGGTTATAGTCTCAGGAGGCTTAACACCCATCCTCTCCATAGCTAGCTGTGCACCTTTAGTAAGCTCGGATGCAAGCGTAGAATCCATATAATCTGCGAGGTGTACTATGAGAGCTTCGACGGTTTTAGGGGTGGACGGTCCGTATCTCCCATGAGCTGCTAGGACTGCGTGAACTATCTTAGTAGGGAAGCCTCTACGTATAAGCTCAGCTACGATTAACGTGTGATGATCTAGGAGTAAACCTAGATCGCTACGCCTAAAACCCTCACCGCTCCTCTCGTAGCAGTAGACCTTGTATAGATCATGCAGTATCAACGCCGATATAACGGTATCCCTATCCACCCTACCTTTATAGCGATTCTCTATCAGATCTGATAGAGCTAAAGCTATCTCTATAGAAGCGATCGTATGCTCCAGCAACCCACCCCTATACTCATGGTGAATCTTCTCCCCAGCAGGTGAATCGGATAACGAGAGCGGGTAGTAGCCGTGGAGTTTCACCCCGATAGACTTCAAGATCCTACGAACCTTACGTCTAATAGTCCTATCAGATATCCGCTCTACATAACGGTAGACCTGGTTCACCAGCTCATCCG